>CALMGO010000134.1 GCA_937863625.1 uncultured bacterium | reverse complement strand
TCGATGTGACCGCGCTTGACGGCATCCGCGTTGATGTAGGTGCCATTGAGGGAGTTCATGTCCTCAACGACGATTTTCTCGGGCTTCGAGACGACTTTGGCGTGTACGCGCGAGACAGTCTGGTCATCGATGCAGATATCGCAGTCGGGAGAACGGCCGACGAGCATTTCGGCTTTGTCGATGGGATAGACGGACTTGATTTTCTTGCCGTCATAGAGGATGAAACGAGGCCCCTCACCCTTGCCTTCCTGGTCGGCTGCGACCTCGGCATCTGACGCCTGGCGCTTGACGGAGCCGGCTTTCGGCAGAATCGTGGTGGGCGCTTCGGCGGGTCGAGGCGGCGCTGGCTTCGGGGGCAGGACCGCCGCGCGGGCACGCTGCCAGACACCTCTGGGTTCTTCTTCCTCGGGGACGATCTCGGCCTGCAACTGCTCTATGAGATCGCCCACGGACTCCTGGCGCTTTCTTGGTTTCTTCTCAAGCGCCTGCATTATTGCCTTTTCGATGAACTTCGGTATCTTGAGTTGCGGCTTGAACTCCCTCGGGCTGACGGGCTTTTCGTCCACCTGGGCCTTTGCGATTTCCTCGGCGGATTCGCCGCGGAAGGGCCGGGCCCCGGTGAGAAGTTCGTACATCATCAATCCGACTGCGTAGATATCGGTGCGGGGGGTCGCCTCGCCGCCTGTAATCTGCTCGGGGGAAAGGTACTCCACCTGGCCGTAGACCGTTCCATATGACGTGGTCGTGGCGAAGAGTTCATCCTGGAGAGCAGCGACTACTCGCGCGCTCGCGAAATCGACAATCCTCGGCCCGGAGGCATCGGCGGCAAGCATGATATTCGAGGGTTTGAGCGACCCGTGGATTATGCCCATGTCGTGTGCGGACTTGAGTCCGTCAAGCACGAAATGAATGATGTCAAGGCAGCGCTGGGCGGCCATGGGCCCCTCGTCGGAGAGGATCTTCGCCAGGCTCTTGCCTTCGACGAGTTCCGACGCAACGAAGACTCTTCCAGGGGGCTCGAGACCCAGGTCGTGGACTATCGCGACATTCGGGTGATCGAGGTCGCTTAAGAGATGGGCCGCCTTTCTGAAGCGTTCTACAAAGGCCGGGTCCGCGACGACAGGGCTGGAGATGACCTTCAAGGCGGTTGGCCTGCCCATCATGGAATGCTCTGCACGGTATACGGCACCTGCCCAACCGCGTCCGATGAGTTCGAGGACACGGTAGGAACCGCCGACTACTTCGCCTCTTCGCAGACCGATGGAGACAACCTTGGTGCCGCATATGGGGCAGAAACTGATGTCATCTCCGAACTCGGTTCTGTCTTTAGGACAAATCTTGATAGCGGGCCCCCTTCCAGGCAAAATCTCAGGGAAACTCCTAACCCAAGGCGACCTAATACTCTCAACAAACCCCTGCGCCGGGGGACCCTCCCCCCAGAAGACCCGGAACCTGCAGGACAGACTACAGTAGAATAGAGAAAATCGACCGCCAAATCAAGTCATTTTCAGCGCACACGACGGGTTTCTAATCCGTGGAAGGGGCACTCGGCAGCAGACTGACGAGCGAATTGACGAGTTTGTCCTTGTCCAGCGGGAGGCCGACGCCGCCTGCGAGGTATCTTCCCTTAAGATGCACCTCGATGAGACCGTAGTACTTGACCTGCGCATAAAAGGCGGTTTTGGGCGCAAATTCGGTGGGTTCGCCGTGGGCGCCGGCGAACTTGAGGTACTCCGTATAGGCCTTGGCGGCAGCATCTTCGGAACCGAAATCACACACAAACAGGCGTGCCACGCCACCTTCGTAAGGGTACTGGGCGGTGATACCGTTATCGAGGAAACTCTGCCCGAGCACGGCATGCAGGAAGTATTTTTCGCTGTTGGGCATCTTGCCATCGGAGGGAAGCAGGGACATCATGTCGAGGCCGACCGGAGAATCGGTGATGTTGCCGGCAACGGCCCGCGCGGCGGCTTCGGCGGCTTTGAACATTACGTCCTCGTCGGCGTAGTCGGCGGAGATATTCACGAACATGGAGCCTTTGTAGAAAATGTAACCTTCGCCGGTCTTGAAGCCCTGGCAGCCGATTTGCACAAACTCGTTTATCGGGGAACGAAAACTCGAATAGACCCCGAATGCCTGGACCGGCTTTGCCATGTCGTAGACGTCTATCACAAGCGAATCGTCGCCCGACACATACGTAGCGGAAGCAAGGGCGCGGAAGTCGTACGCTATGAAGCCCTCGGCCTGTCCATCTATGTATTCGTACAGGTTGGATTCATCATAGAAACGCACGGGGGGCTCGAGCACAAGCCCGTCGAAGAAGGCCTCGGTCGGCAAGCAGGCGGTAAGTGTCTTTTGTTCTTCGGGAGTCACGCCGGGGGCTTCCTGGCCCCATACGGCAGCGAACGGCAAGAGACCCAGGAGAACCGTCGTAAAGACTCTGAGCGTCAGTTTCATAAAGCGGCCTCCAATTAAAAAGGGAGGCGGTTCGCGTCCGCCTCCCCGGATGGTTTGTCTCAGGCCAGAAGGCCGGCGACCTCCCTGAACCTGTCCCGGATCTTGAGACCGCGGGGGCAGTTTTTCTCGCAGGCGCCACAGTCCTGACAGGCGGCAAGCATTGCGGGGCCTCCCATGGCAAGAAACTCCCTGCGGGCCTTGCTGACGTCACCATATGAGAAGGCGTACATATGCGCGCGCATGATTTCGACAGGCTCGACGCCTTGCGGGCATTTCTGGCATTGGCCGCACATCGAGCATGTCATGCATGCAGCCGCAGCGGCAAAGCGCCTCAACTGCAGCCTGTCAAGGGCGCTGAGCTTGACGCTTGACGCCTTGAGGTTTTCGTCGACCTGGGCGAAACTGGTCATGCCGATATTAAGTGTGTCAATATAGGGCTGGTCGAGCACCCAGCGAGCAGCCATCTGGTGGGGAGTAAGGTCGGATGTGACGCCGCGGAACTTTCTGACGCCTTTCATGGATTTCATAATGACAATGCCGATACCCGCCTCGCGGGCTCTTTTCAAGGCCTCGCCCACCTCCGGCGGATCGGTCGCACCAAAGCCAACGAGCATGGTGTCGACATAGCCTGTTTCGATGCAAGCATTTATGACAGCGACCTGGTTAGCATGCGTGGTGTAGCCGAAAAAGCGAACCTTTCCCTCGGCCTTGAGCCGGTCAAAAGCCTCCTTGTAGACGGGGTTCTTGACGGGCCCGGCGTCCCTGACGTTGTGGACCTGAATGACGTCAATGACGTCGGTCTGGAGACTCTTGAGGCTCTTGTTCACGCTGGCGATTGTCTCGTCCAGACCGCCCTGGGAAAACTTGGTCGCAAGTACGACTTCCTTGCGACGGCGCGCCATAACCGTGCCGACCATAACTTCGTTCTGACCGCCCTGATATGCAGCGGCGGTGTCAATATATGTGCAGCCGTCGTCGATGGCCTTTTCCACAACGGCCGCATCGGTGACCTCCATCGCGCCGAGGGATATCTCCGAAACCTTCAAGCCCGTTTTGCCAAGTTCGCGAGGCGGGATTTTGGGCGCGGCGGCTTTCGCGTCCGCAGCGCTCTTTTCCTGCGGGACGTCCTGCCCGGACGCAATCTGTCCGAGCGCGGTGAGGCCGATTGCCCCGGCTGCAGCGGTCTTGTGAAAGGTCCTGCGGGAAATGCCCTGGTGAAGCGCCCCTTCGTCCATATCGATCTCCTTGTGAGATGCTCGGTAAAAGGCCCCTTCCCTCCATCTACTTTTACTTTTGGGGGCAGCCGGCGTCAACTGTATTTGCGCATCCGAACATATACGCAGCCCTACGGCGCCGGAGGAGGAAGGTCGGCATTCTTATCGTCGTCACTGCTGTCGTTCATCCTGCCGGAGAGCGGGCGACGGAACAGAAAGAGGTTATAGAGCGTCTGAGCGGGGCGCGCGACCATCGCCTGGAGGACTTCGCGCGTGGGAACGGCGTCACGTTCCTTGAAGCGCGCAATAAGCACGGAAGCAATGATTACCATCGCGCCAGAGGCCAGAAACGGCAGGCGGTATTCGTCGAGGCCGTATTGCGCGAGGCCGGTCGCGTAGGCAGAGAGACCGTCAATAACGAAGCCCCCAAGAGGCGTAAAGAGCGCTGAGACAAGAGTTACGGAGACATTGGCCATGACGATGTACGTCGCCTTGCCGAAGTGTCGCGGCGTTATGGAAAAGAGGTACTTTGTATTGGCTATGCCAAAGCCAGCGGCGAAAACGCCGTTGAGAAAATAGAAAAGCGGGATGAGAAACCTGCCCCATCCGGGGTGGGCGGCCGGCAGCCACAGGAAGCGCACAAGACCTATGCCGAGCGTATTAATGACAAGAAGCGGTCGTGAGCCGACCTTGTCGGCGAGTATGCCCCAGAGAATAAGCGCCGCGGCCGACCCAATGTAAAATATCCCGGTACTGACAAACAGCGCATGCGAGTCGTCATAGTTGAGAGCAGCGCTTTTGAGGTAAACCACGGTGTAACTGTCGGTCATGGCAAGCGCCACAGTTACAAGCGCGGAAAATACGACAAACCGGACGTAAACGTTGTCGGCGAACGGCAGGTTTATCGTGCTCCACACGGAAGGCGCCTTGTCGGCTGCGGGCGGAGGGGGCTCAGGTATTCTCGCGATCACGGCCACGCGTGCGTAACTTGCGAGGATGCCTATCACAAAGATGACCTGGTAGCGCCAGAAGGGAGCGCTGGCGGCGCCGGCAAAGAAAAGTGACGCGAAAATGAGAAAGGCTATGCTTGCTAATTGCCAGATCGTGCGCATTTTCCCGAAGAAACGGCCGCGTATGTCAGGCGGGACGACGTCATTAAGGAGCGGCATCCAGCCCGGGATGGCTATCTGGCGCGCCAGGGCCACGGGCACTACCATGGCCATGAGAATATAGACCGCCGCAGAGGAACCGTAACGCGCGGCAAGGAAAGGAACACCAAGGTAACCTATTGAAAGAGTCGTCGCGACAAGCCAGCCTCCGATTATGAACCGTTTTTTGCCTCGGTGCTCGATCATGCGGGCGACAAATATCTGGACCACGGCAGCCAGCTGCAAAAGCGAGAGGACCATGCCGATCTGGGTATTGCCCGCACCGAGGCGCTTCAAGAAGAGGGTGAACACGTTGCCGTTTATGGCAAAGAAGTAGATGATGCCGAGGACGGCTGCGTAGTAGACGTAACGCATACCGCGGCGTCTTTCGTGTTCCTGAAGCTCTGCCGGGCGGGTCCGGGGCGCACCGTCCGGCGGCGTATGGGATGTTGTCGTCATCGGCTGCTTTGCGGGAAAAACTGTAAACAAGGCTTTTGAGTATGATGATAAGGGACACGCCGGCGGCGTCAAATCTTTTCACGGGACCTGCTATGACTTGCAACTGCGGCTGCGCACGTTACAATTTCGATTGGCCCTTTTGAGAGGACAATATGCCGGGAACCAGGAAGGTACTAACTATCGCCGGCAGCGACAGCGGAGGCGGCGCCGGGATTCAGGCGGATATCAAGACGATAACGCTTCTGGGGGCGTACGCATCAAGCGTAATCACCGCCGTCACTGCGCAGAACACCGTCGGAGTTCAGGCCATTCACGCTGTGCCTGCCGACATAGTCGCAATGCAACTTGACAGCGTCCTTTCGGACATCCACCCCAACGCGATAAAGACCGGGATGCTGTGCAACGCGGAGATCGCTCATGTCGTGGCTGAAAGGCTCAGGCGTTACAAGGAGGGAAACGACCTCATTCTCATAGTGGACCCCGTGATGTATTCCAAGGGCGGCGCGCTGCTTCTGGAAGAAAAGGCGCACGGGGTAATCGTGAAGGAGATATTCCCCCTGGCAACAGTGGTGACGCCCAATCTCGCGGAGACATCGGAGCTTGCCGGCATGGCGGTAGACTCGATCGGCACGATGCACGAAGCGGCCGAACGGATATTTGAACTGGGACCGCAAAACGTCCTGGTGAAGGGCGGACATCTCTCACAGGAGGCGGTGGACGTGCTGTACGACGGACATCAATTCAGCGAGTTTTTCGCGCCGCGGATTCAGACTCCCCACACGCACGGCACGGGATGCACGTTTTCGGCGGCCATAGCGGCGTTCATGGCATTTGGTGACGACCTTCCGACGGCGGTGGCGGCGGCAAAGGAGTTTATTTCGGCCGCAATCGAAACCGCTTTCCCGATCGGTTCGGGCATAGGGCCGGTCAATCCGTACGGAGCGCTTCTCTCGGCGGAAGAGGAAGGCGACACCAAGTGATGTGCCGCGGCCGCATGAGCCGGCGAGGGCATTGAGCGTCACTTGAGAAACAATCATGCTGATAAATGCGTTACTGCTGTGCGTCGCGGGTGCGTGCGCTGGAATACTCATCCTCCTGAGCATCCGCGCCGTCGACGAAGACCATGTTAACGAAATATGGCGAAGGCTTTCGCCGGTGAATCCTGGGGGCACATCTGACTCCGGCGCGATTTCACATCCGCCGGAACCGGCACGAAGGAATCCTCTTCACTCAATAGCTCTCGGCACGCCAATCGCCACAACCGCGGATTTGAGTGTGTACCTAAGGAGAAAGCGGGAGGAGGGAAATTGAGCGGAGAAGAGATAACCGACAGGGACCGCGCGAACGCGCAGACATGCCTTGACTGCCCAGTGTGCAGGCGGGCACGAAAAAAGCAGCGGGGGCTTGCCTACTGGTTTGTCAGGAAAGTCGAAAGGGGCCTTTGCCCGAAATGCCGTGCTTACGAGAAAGTGTATGGACGTAAGGCGCACGAACCCATGCCAACCGACGCTCCTAAGCGCGGCAACGAGGAGTAGCGGACGGCTCGTCAGAGGCTGCCGAGGTAGTACGCGCGGCTTCTGAAGACGGGGTTCGGGAAGCGCAGGTCAACGTATTCCTTGTCGGCGATGGTGCCCTGCTCTTTCAGAACGGCTTTAAGACCGGCCATCTTGCGCTCGGGGGAGAGCTCGGTACCGCCGGGATAATCCACCCCCCTACCCCAGAATATCTGCGTACGGTCATGCGTGAGAAGCGTGATCTCGGACTCGCGGGGCGTACGGCGGCCGCCGATATTGGAGGTGTCAATGGCCATGATGCGCGCGGCCTTAGCGACGTCTGGGTGTTTCCTGAGCACGGCCGCTACCTTAGCTCCTTCAGTGACGGCAGGGTCATCCCAGATTTTGCCGGCGGCAGGCGGCATGGAGCGGACGTACACAATCATAGGCAAGTCGAGGCCGGGTTCCGTGATGGAAGAGTATTCGCCGGGAAGGCGGGTACCATCAGAGGCTATAACGTAGAACTTGCCGGAACGAAGGACAAATGCGGCGGGGTCACGCAGAGCGACCTCGGCGCGGACGCGGTTGGGGAACTGGCGGACGACGGATTTAACCTCTTTGACCCAGGGATTGGCGGCGAGGGTGGAAGCTATCTTAGTGGTAGCACTGGAATCAAGAAGGCTCACTGAGCCGGCGCCTTCGGGGACGGTCTTTATCTGGGTTTCGACGACGCCTTTTACCCAGGAGGGCTTTGAGGCGAGGTCGATGCAGCCGGTGGAGATCTGGAAGTCGTCGAGCTTGACGGCCTGGTCGCGCGCCATGGCGATGAGCATCCAGCCGCCGGCGAAGACGAGCGCGGCGATGAGGATTCTAAAGAGCGAGTGGGCCCAGAATGCGCCACTTACGAGGAAGAAGGGCTGTTCGACTTCTTTTTTCTTGGCCATCTAATCTGCACTCCCTGGCGATGATGCGGCGGTGCAATGCTCCAGCGCCATTTCCACGAGCCTGCGGCATAGTTGGGGAAAGTCGCAACCGACGGCCTTTGCGGCCATCGGGACAAGCGACGTTTCAGTAAATCCCGGGATGGTATTGGCCTCGAGAACGAAGCAATCACCGGCCTCGTCAATCATAATGTCAATGCGGGCGAGGTCGCGACAGGCGAGGCAGTGAAACGCGTCAAGGGCGGCTTTTGTGATGTTTTCGGCGACGCCGGCGGGCAAATCCGGGTTGACGATGTAGTCGGTCTCGCCGTATTGGTATTTGGCGGTGTAGTCGAAGAAATCGCGGTGGGGCTTTAACTCGATAATCGGGAGGGCCTCGTCGCCAATGACGCCGACGGTGAACTCGCGCCCCTTTATGAACGGCTCAATGATGATGCGGCCATCGAATCGGATGGCGTCCTCTGCGGCGTCGGCGAATCCGTCGCGGGAAACGATTGAGACGCCGATACTTGAGCCCTGGGCGACAGGCTTGACGACGACACGAGGGCCGAGTTTGTCGAAGACTGACTTGGTCTCGGCGGCATCGGGAGCGTGGTCAAAAACAAGGAAGGGCGCGGTGGGGACACCTGCGGCGAGGAATTTGTGCTTGGTGATTAGTTTGTCGAGTGCATCGGCGCTGGCACGGGGGCCGGAGCCGATGTAGGGGATGGCGGCTTCTTCAAGGAGGGCCTGGATGCGGCCGTCCTCGCCGAACTCGCCGTGGAGGGCGATGAAGGCAACGTCGGCCCCAGAGGCATCGAGACAGGAGATGTCGGCAGTGTCGAGAACGCAGGGAATGACCTCGAAACCGGCGGCTCGCAGGGCATTGACGACCCCCTGGCCGGAATGGAGGCTGACCTCCCTTTCGGATGAGACGCCGCCCATAAGGACAGCGACAGTAATACGCCTGTCTTTTGTCATATAAAGTCCTTTGCCCGATACTAAATCGGCCGTTGGCGACGTGGTCTTTACCACAAGTGGACCTCAGGCTGTAATTGTACGCCAGAGACCTCAAAGACGCGTTTCCTGACGATTTCGACAAGTTCGAGGACATCTTTGGCGGTTGCGGAACCGGCATTCACGATGAAGTTGGCATGCCGATGGCTCACAAGCGCTCCACCGACGGAGGCGCCTTTGAGCCCAGCACGGTCAATGAGTTCCCCCGCCGAGGGGCCTTCCGGGGGGTTTCTGAAAACACATCCGGCGCTCGAGGCGCCAAGGTCCTGTGAGGCGCGCTTGCGGTCGAGGTAGTCCCTGGTGGCGCGCGCGACATCGGCGGGCGCGGCCTCGGCGAGGACGAAACCTGCTTCGAGGATTATCAAGCCTTTGAGGCTCGAAGCACGGTAGGAGAAGTTAATCTCGCAGGCGCGATGGAGACGCGGGAGACCGGTCTCGTCGAGAATCCGGACATAGTCGAGAATATCCGATATGGAACCCCAGCGGCCGCCGGCGTTCATAACAAGGGCACCTCCGATAGTGCCGGGGATGCCGACGAGGCCCTCGGCGCCAGAGAGGCCGAGTTCGGCGCATTCGCGCACAAAACGCGCGAGGGGCGCAGCGGCCCCGGCGGTGGCAAGATGACCGTCGAAAGCGATGCGCGTGAAATCACCCGCGAGACGGATGAGCGCCCCGGGGAAACCGGCGTCGGCAGCAATGATATTGGTGCCACCGCCGATGATACGCCACGCGATACTCTCACCGGCCAAGGCGGCAATGAGAGAGGTGAGTTCAGCGACAGAGCGCGGTTGAAAAAGGAAACGGGCCGGGCCGCCGACCTTCATGGAGGTCAGTCGCGCGAGGGGGACGTTTTCGCTAAGAATCGGTTCGAAGTCTTTCAAGAAGGGCATAACCCACTTCGTTAACGTTTCCGGCGCCCATGGTAATGACGACGTCGCCGGGCTCTACCTGGGAGGCGACGCGGTCGACAATATCGGAAAACTCGGGGACATACTCGGCATCGTATCCGAAACCGACGAGTTCGCGGACGAGGTCGCCGGCATTTACACAGGCGCGCTCCTGGTCACTGTCGCGGACGAAGTAGATGTCCGGGACGATCATGCGGTCAGCCTGCGAGAAAGAACGCGCGAAGTCCTTGAGAAAAAAGCGGGTTCTTGAGTACTGGTGAGGCTGAAAGACGACCCAGAGGCGGCCGGATCGGAAGAAATCGCGGGCGGCCTTCAAGGTTACCTGGATTTCGGTGGGGTGGTGTGCATAGTCGTCTATGACGGTGACTGAGGCCGCTTCACCGATGACCTGGAAACGACGGGCGGCCCCGCGAAAGGAGGCCAGCGACTCGGCGGCAGTGCGGAAATCGACGTCGAGGGTATGGGCGACAGCAAGGGCGGCAAGGGCATTGAGCACGTTATGCACGCCGGGAATGGCAAGGCTGACACTGATGATTTCGCTGCCGCGGTTGACGACGTCAAAGGTGTAGCGTCCCCAGTCAGCGCGAAGATTGACGGCCTGCCAGTCGGCGCTTATGCGTGCTCCGAAGGTCTCTACGGGCGCCGGGGAGGAGCCGGCGACGGCAAGCGCGTTTCTATCGTGGGCGTTGACGAGAAGCAGCCCGTCGGACGGGAGCAGAGCAACAAACTCCTTGAAGGCGGAGACAATCTCGCCGAGGTCGTGGTAGTAATCGAGATGGTCTTCCTCGATATTGGTAATGATGGTAATCCGGGGGCGCAGATTCAGGAAGGAACGGTCATACTCGCACGCCTCTGCGACGAAGATGCCGCCGGAGCCTTCGCGCGAAGAGGTGTCGAGGTCGGGGACGTGGGCGCCTACAACAAAAGAGGGATCCTTTGAGGCCTGCGAGAGAATCCAGGCAAGCATGGCGGTGGTGGTGGTCTTGCCGTGGGTGCCGCTTACGGCTACGCCGACCTGACTGGCCATGAGGAGGCCAAGCGCACGCGCGTATTTTATGACTTCGATATCGCGGCGGCGAGCCTCGGACAGTTCAGGGTTTTCTTCCTTTACGGCGGCAGAGATAACGACAAGTGAGACGCCGGCGGGGATATTGGCTGCGTCGTGGCCGATGTGTATGTCGGCCCCCATCTGCTTCAACGCATCGAGGACGGGGGAGTCATTCATATCTGAGCCGGAAACACTCACACCTTCGCTCAAGAGCATTCTTGCGACGCCGGACATGCCGACTCCGCCGATGCCGATGAGGTGGACTTTATCGGAAACGAAGACCACGTTTTAAGATCCTTTCGTTCTGCGGGCGGCCTGGGGGCCGCGTTCACATATCGAGGAGTATATTATCGACGCAACCGTCTCGGCAGCTTCAGGATGAGCGAGCCGTCGGGCGGCATTGTGCATCCGGACAAGGGCGGGCGCATCGGAGAGAAGTCTTTTTGCCGCGTCAGCCAACTCTGCGGCGCCGGCCGTTTCGTCTATTATGCGAGCGGAGGCGGCGGCGGCAAGAAGTTGCGCGTTTTCGGCCTGGTGGCGGTCTTTGTGGTGAGGATATGGCACGAGGACTGCGGGCAGGCCGAAAAGAGAGAGTTCGGAGAGCGTGGTGCCGCCGGCGCGGGCGATGACCAGTGCGGAGCGCCGATAGGCAGCGGGCATGTCGTCGATGTATTCGATGACATCGGCCGTGACACCATCGTCGAGATAGGCGGCGCGGACACGTGCGAAATCGATCTTTCCGGTCTGGTGAGTGATGGGACGGCCCAAAGCGGCAAGGTCGCGCACGGCGGAGGCGACGAGGGTATTCAAACCAACGGCCCCCGTAGAGCCGCCGAGAATCAGAATGCCGCCGGCAGGGTCATACTCGCAGGCGGCGGCCGCTTGGATGATGGGCAGGCGCAGAGGGTTGCCGGTGACGCGGGTACAAACGGAGGCGGAAAAGTGCCGCTCGGCCCCCGGCAGAGACAGGAGTACGGCGGTGACCCTCTTTGCAAGGCGGCGGTTG
>CALMGO010000133.1 GCA_937863625.1 uncultured bacterium | reverse complement strand
GGAGCTTCGCGGGAAGGAAGTGCTCGAAGAGGAAGACGCAGGACTCATGGCGCGGGCGAAGGCGCTCTATGCGGCGGCGATGGTGTCCACGGACACGGCCGTCGGGCAGCTCGCAGAGTATCTCGCGCGCGCAGGGGAACTCGAAAACACGGTATTTGTGGTGACGGCGGACCACGGGGAGGAATTTGGCGAGCACGGGTGGTTCGGGCACTCGGCGACTCTCTACCAGGAAGTGCTGCATGTGCCGCTTGTCATATGGGGGCCGGGGGTGAAGAGACTCTCGTCGGACGGACTCGTGAGCGGGGTCGACGTCGCGCCGGGGGTGCTGGCTCTTGCGGGGATAGAGACGCCGGAGGGGGCGGACGGCGACGCACTGTGGCTGGCGGGAGCGGGCGGCAGCGCACGGGAGGCGGTGTCGAGCACGGTGTATCCGCCGCTTCCGAGGAAACTGGAAAGCGTCACAACGAGCCTCGTGGCTGCGGACGGGCGCAAGGTGATATGGAAGCGGCCTCTCGGCGAGGGCGAGGCGGAAGAGCGGCTCAGCATGTACGACCTGGAGCAGGACCCGGGCGAGACGACCGACGTGGCGGCGGGGCGCGAGGCGGAGGCGTCGCGGATGGCCAAGCGGATTGAGTGGTATGCGTCCAACGCGGCGAGGCGCGGGATGTCGGGGGAGATAGAGATCGACAGCGAGATGGAGAAGCAACTGAGGTCACTGGGATATTTCAACTGAGAATCGGCGCGGGGTGATGCGCCACGGCGGGTGAAAAGAGGCAACACAGAGAGGATTAGAATCCAGTCCTCATGCAAAGGCGCCAAGGCCGCAAAGAAAGGCAAAGAAACAAGGCCGAGGCGGAAGCGGGAAACAACCTGCCCTGTTGAAAAGACCGGCGATATTTGACAGAAGGGCTTTGGCAGAGGGGACGTGAATTGGTGACAGACACTGCCGGGAGACAGTATGGCGCAAGGTGAAACTGCGCGGACTCCAAGTGTCAGTCACCAATTTCACGCAAATGGCGTTTGAAACGGTCTTTTCAACAGAGCAAAAGCAAAGGCAAAGCAATTTCGTGTGCGTTACCCACCGCGGCAGGTAAGAAGCGCATCCCAAGCAAAACAAAGCGGCTGGTCAGCAGGCATTCCAAACGTCAAGCCACGAGCGCCGCGCGGCGAACGGGCAATGGGATTCGGGCGGCAAAATGGGTTGATTTCGGGGGCAAAAGGGTTATATTGACGGCTGTTGGTGCTGATGAGACCGGCTGTTGTTGTTGATGACACTAAGATGAAAGGGAGGTCGCAATGGCTGACGCGCTTAGCAAACTTTTGGCGCTGCCCGCAGCGGAGAAGGCAAGACTGGGGGCGGATTCGACGCCTCGGGAGATACACCAGCAGCCGTTCATCTGGCGGGACACGGTGGGACGTTTTGCGCAGAAACGGGAGGAAATCCTCAATTTCGTGAAGGGGTCGAAGGCGCTGACGGCAGGCGGCCGGATAGTGATGACTGGCGCAGGGACGAGCGATTATGTGGGCAAATGCGTGGAGGCGGCGCTGAGGCAGGTGCTAAACGCGGAGGCGCGCGCGGTGCCGTCGACGGACATCGTGACACATCCGGAGCTGACATTTCTGCCGAAGAGGTCGTACCTACTGGTGAATTTCGCGCGGAGCGGCAACAGCCCGGAGTCGGTGGGGAGTTTCCGGTTCGGCAACGACGTGGCCGACAGCATCCGCCATCTCGCGATCACATGCAACAAGGACGGGAAGCTGGCGCAGTTTGCCAGAGAGCAGCCGGAGAAGGCGCACGCGTTTTTGCTCCATGAAAAGAGC
Source organism: uncultured bacterium (assembly GCA_937863625.1). Classification (GTDB taxonomy): domain Bacteria; phylum Planctomycetota; class DG-23; order SLPQ01; family SLPQ01; genus CALMGO01. The sequence goes on along the minus strand of CALMGO010000133.1, from coordinate 1,071 downwards.
AACGACGATTCGCTGGTGATGACGAGTTCTTTCTCTGGGATGGTGGTGGCGGGCCTGGCGCTGGCGCACATTAAGAAATTTCGCAAGTTTCAGAGGCTGGCGGAGAAGATGGCAAAGGCCGGCGAGAGAGTGCTGGCGCGTTACAGCACGCTGGCGGAGAAAATCGGCAAGATGGATTTCAAGCGGGCGGTATATCTCGGGTCGGGAGCGCTTTTCGGGGCGGCGACCGAGTCGGGGCTCAAGATACAGGAAATGACATCCGGCGATGTTATCAGCAAGGTGGAAACGTTTGTGGGTCTCAGGCACGGGCCGCAGGCGGTGATTCACGAAGATACACTGGTGGTAGCGTACGTGTCGAGCGAGCCGTATGCGCGGCGTTATGAGATAGACCTGCTGAAGGAAAACAGGGCCAAGGGGCTGGGGATGAGGACCGTGGCCGTGACGACGCAGACGGACGATGAACTAACAGCGGCGGTGGACGACGTGGTGGAGGTCGAACCGCGCGGCAAGACGAAAATGCCGGACATCGTGAGGGCGCCGGTGGACAACGTATTCGGGCAGCTTCTGGGGCTTTTCAAGTCGATGAATCTCGGATACAGCCCCGACGCGCCGAGCAAGACAGGCGTGATTCACAGGGTGGTGGAAGGCATAAGCGTGTACGACCGCGAGAAGTTTCTCGCGGACGGGACGTTTAAGGTCTTTGTCGGAAGGTAGAAAGCGAAAATCAGCGATAGGGGGCGGGGCGGCAAACGTCCCGCCCCTTTTTGGTTTACAGACGGAGGCAACGGAGCGGGCATGATAAAGGCATTCATATTCGACATGGACGGACTTCTGGTGGAGACAGAGAGCATACACATAGCGGCATTTGAGGAATTCCTGCAAGGGAAGGGAATATCGCCGCCGGAGGGTTACACGGAGGGGTTGGTGGGGTTTAGTATTGAGAACAACGTGGAGACAATAAAGCGAGACTTAGGACTGGCGGGAGATACGAAGGCACTCGTGAAGGAGAGAAAGGCGCTCTATATCGAGATGCTGTCGAGGTCGAGGCTAGAGGTGCTGCCGGGCGTAGCG
>CALMGO010000132.1 GCA_937863625.1 uncultured bacterium | reverse complement strand
CAGTCGTCGCGTAGATAGTAGCGCGAAACCCGCAGATACCGGTGTCAACCTCTGTTTTGGCTTTCATCATGTACTCCCTAAACGGCGTAGAGTGTCATTTTTCGCGCGACAGACAAGTATTCATCGGGATTCGAACATCACGGTGCTGCATAGATAAGATACAGTGCGCCCAGGATTACCAGAACGCCGCATACACGCTTTACAATAAGGGCGCCCCTCGATCGCTCGTTCCAGTCGAGGTAGCGCTGGACAATTTCACTCGATGTTCCCGCCAATACTATCACGGAGCAGTGGCCAACTCCATATGCGAGTGTCAAAGCGGAGGCATATAGGAAATGCGTCGAAGACATCTTGAACGTTACAGCAAGCACCGGGGCCATATATGCAAAAGTGCATGGCCCGAGCGCGATGCCGAAAACAAGTCCAAGCACGAACGCGCCAAGGAGGCCTCTTTTGGGGGCGGGTGAGTTGCTGGGGGGCGACCACGGCGCCGGAAGTACGTCGATAAAAATGAGGCCGACAATGAGGAAGACGAAAGCGACAAAGTAGTTACCATAGGGGCCGACGTCGCCAAGCATTCTTCCCGCGACGCTCGTGAGGACCGCGACTATGGCGATGCTGATGAGAATCCCGACGGCAAAGAGAGACGATATCGTGAAAGCGCGGCGCGTGGAGGACTGGGCGCTTTGGCCGACAAAGGCGACGATGAGGGGTATGCTTGCCAGATGACAGGGGCTAAGCACAATGCTCAGGATGCCCCAGACGAAGGCGGCGGCTATGGCGATGCCACCGGCGCCTTCAACCGCCCTTGTGAGCGCTGCTAATAGGTCAGCCATTGTCAGGAGTCCAGTCTATTGGGCATATAGCATCACAGGGCTATGCCTAATTCCTTCCACTTAGCCAGAATGTCCTCTTTTGACATGAAGCCCTCATGGCGAAACAGTTCCTTACCTTCTGAGTCGAGGAAGATCTGAGTAGGTATGACCTGAATTGAATAGACTTGCGCCATCTGGGGCATCTGCCTTACGTCTATGAAGGTGACGGAGAGCCGGCCTTCGTATTCCTTTTTGAGTTCTTCGAGTATCGGAGCCATCATCTGACACGGGATGCAGCCTACTGAGCCGAGGTCGATGAGTTGCGCGACCGGGCCGGTAAGCATCGAGTCGGTGGAGGCGAGATCGGGCATGATCGCGGGAGGAGAGGTTGCTTCGACGGGGGCAACCTCAATGGGCGCTGCGGGCTCCATTGTCACGGCAGGAACCGGCTGGCCGGTATCCTCTCGGGGACGCTTTGCTGCGAATGCGACAGCAACGAGGATCACTATGGCAACGATGATTGCTATGCGGGCAGGCATTTTCATCATATTTCCCCTAACTCAGCAGTGTTTTGAGTTCGTCAACGGAAGGGACTTTGCCGGAGACCTTCACCTTGCCGTCGACCGCGAGCGCCGGTGTCATCATAACGCCGAATTTCATAATGTCACTTATGGAAGTTACCTTTTCGATCTCGCAATCGATACCGAGAGCAGAAGCCGCCTCTCGGGCGTTCTCGGTGAGTTTCTTACACTTCGGGCAGCCTGTGCCGAGAATCTGTATTTTCTTCATATTACCCTCCTTTTGGGCCTGTCGCGCAGAAAGGCTGTGTTATTGTCAGGGAGAAGCAGTCAGTGCGCCAAATATCATACCGCTCAGTGTCGCGCCGATTACCACAAGAGCGATGAATACTAAGGTCTTCTTTGTCCCCATCACGCTGCGTATGACGAGCATGCTCGGGAGCGAGAGGGCCGGACCTGCCAGGAGAAGCGATAGGGCAGGGCCTTGTCCCATGCCGCTGTCGATGAGGCCCTTCAATATGGGCACCTCGGTGAGTGTTGCGAAGTACATGAAAGCCCCTGCGATGGCGGCGAAGAGATTGGCGCCGAGCGAGTTGCCACCAACGGCGGAACTGACCCACTGCGACGGGATGAGCCCCTCGTGCCCCGGGCGGCCAAGAAGCGCCCCGGCGACGAGAATGCCTGCCAGAAGGAGGGGAAGAACGAGTTTGGCGTAGCCCCACGTGGCGTCAAACCATTCGCCCGCTTCGCCCTTTTCAGTGGTGGTGATAATCGAGAGTCCAAGTACGGCGACGGAGAAAGGCACAGCAGGCACAGAGCGGAAGAAGACAGCCGCAACCGCGGTGGCCGCCACGAGAAGCGTTACCTTCCAACGCTTGACTGCAAACCAACGGATGAGCGCAACGGCCAAGCCAAGGGCGGCGGCAGACGTGATATACCACTTGGACGAGTAAATCGCGTACCAGAAGCCGTCTGTAGAGTCTGGTTTGCCCCAGTTGGCAAACACAAGAATGGCGACCATCAGGCCGAAGTAGATGGAGTTTTGCCAGAGGGGACGGCGGACGGATGAATCCGGCAGAGGGACGGCGGCGGCCTTGGCCTTTTCCTCGCTACGGAAGATGAGGTGCATGGAAAGTCCGATTATGATGCTGAAGGCCACCGCCCCGATTGCACGCGCAAGACCGAGTCTGAAGCCGAGGACTCTGGCGGTGAGAATGATGGCGAGTACGTTGATGGCGGGTCCGGAATAGAGAAAGGCGGTGGCGGGGCCGAGCCCGGCGCCCATTTTGTAAATGCCGGCAAAAAGCGGCAGGACTGTGCAGGAACAGACGGCGAGAATCGAGCCGGATACAGAGGCTACGCCGTAGGCGAGGACTTTATTGGCCCCTGCGCCGAGGTATTTCATAACCGACGCCTGGCTTATGAATACTGAGATCGCACCGGCGATGAAGAATGCGGGCACAAGACAGAGCAGGACATGCTCGCGCGCATACCACTTGGCAAGGAGGAGCGCTTCCATGAGCGCGGAGTCAAAGCGCGCTGAACCGAGCGGCATATAG
>CALMGO010000131.1 GCA_937863625.1 uncultured bacterium | reverse complement strand
CGGATGAGAGTGCGGACGGGGGCGGCGTCATCGGCGAGGACGACCTGTGTGGATACGAGAAGGGCGGCCGCTGCGAAAAGCAGAGTGACGAGGGGCGAAGCGGATTCGAGAATCATCATGGGTCCTCCATATTAGAGTTGGGATTTACAGTATACAGAGGGCAGGGGGCATGGCAATAGATTGGGGCGGGAAGTGTCAACAGGCGACGGGGATGCGGGAACATGGGCGCGTGTGGAGTCGCCAGGGGCGCGGTCGGAAAGGCCGGGAGAGTTCGGCGGATATCTGTGGCGAGACTGGAGAAACGACGTTGCATCCTATGAGAAGTGTGGTAGATTACGCGGCAGGTGGAGGTCGGTGGCGGGGCCGGGGAACTCCTGACCTTCACGGTTGTGGGTGCCACCATTTAGACAGTCCCCATTTAGACATGGCGGAAAGTCACTGCTGACGGGGACTTGGGGCCAAAAGGGAGGCGATGTTGATTCTGATCCTGCTCAACTTTCTCCTGGGCATCGAAGCCAGTGTCATCGCGAATCGGATTAGCGTGAAAGACATCGAGAAAGCTCAGGAGATCGCCACTCAACTTGCGCAGCAAATCGAGCAGGGGCAGAGCGGCCTTTCGTTGAAGGACCTCCTGATGCGATGCTGCGATGCTGCGGCGCGGGCTAGGAGATCACTATCGATATCCCCGGCCGAAGAGGCGCTGTGGCAGCTTCTTGACGACGGACCCTTCAGGAATGAAATGGCTGACGCGTTCCTCGGTACCCAGCACAATGAAGACGAGCGTTTGATTTTACTTATTATGGCCGAATTGCGGCGCGTCATCAAGAACCCTCTGACCGACGACATGGAGCCTCTTGTAAGGCAGTTCATAGGCGCGATACGAATCTCGATCGCAGGCAATCCGGTCGTCTCAAATTTTTTAGTTGACAGGCGGCTTGGCCGTATTGAAGAAGGTCAGCAAGAGCTCCTTCAAGAGAGTGCAAGCAACCGGGATCTTGTCACGCGCGACATTAGTAGCCTTCAGAGAGGGCTTGCGGAGCTAAGCCAAAAGGTCGTTTCAGCCGTTCAGGAGAGGAGTGGAGGACGTGCACCTTCGGTGTCATATGATGCGACACTGATTAGCACCGCAGTTCCTATGACCACCCAGTACATCTCTCGTCGGGAAAAGACCGTCGATGCTGTTGCACGGACGGCCAAGTCGCACGTCTGGTCGGTCATATACGGATCGCCTTTCGCCGGGAAGACGCATATCGCGATTCTCTGTTGCGGGAAGTTCAGCGTAAAGGTATGGGTAAACCTCCGTGGGCTTGGGAGTGAGGAGGCCTGTTTCCGACTGGATAGTACAATGGCGCACTTGGGGAAGCGGGAGCCAAGGCGTGACTGGCGCGCTGGCTATGAGGAAGGGCTCGCGCAACTGCCAGAGGGATCATTGATCGTCATAGACGACTTGTCTGATAGCCTTGACCACGGCAGTCCACTTACAGACCGGATGCTCGCTATAGCGGGAGTGGCCCAGGATAGGAACCTTCACGTTCTGGCAGTTTCTGCTGAGGCCGCTCCGCAGAGCATGCTTGAGGTTCTCGGTGCGACGATGGTTCATTCGATGGCGGTTCCGCCCTTGAGCAACGAGGAAGCTGGTGATATCCTGCAGGAGTACGGCGCCCCGCAAGAGTACCTGCGCCCTCAGGTGATTGCGTTCATCAACAACGCGTCCCTACAGAATCCTGGCTTGTGTTCTGCGGCCAGTTCGTTCTTGGCGAGTCGAGAATGGCCCCGAGACTACAAAGTACTAAAAGAGGTTATGCTGGGGCAGCACAGGGCGCGTATTGACGACGAATTGCGGCGCAGATTGGTGGGGGCGATCGAAGATGCCCCCACCCGAGACTTGTTCTACCGCTTACTTCTTATCATGTCAGATTTCGCGCTCGACGACGTCCTTGCCGTTGTATCGGTAACACCGAAGATCCCGCTCGCTGCCGAAAAGCTCTCGGCGCTCGTGGGGCCTTGGATCCAGCGTACAGCGGAAGGAAAATACCTTGCACATCCTATTCTCAGGCCGATTGCTGCCGGGAACCTGAGCAACGCGACAGTACGAGAATGCATGGCGGCGCTCGGTCGGACGCTGGTTGGCAAGGGCAGACTGAATGCGGACAAAGCCTTTGAGGCCTTGCACTACTTTGCAGCTGGCGGCATGTTAAATGACGCCGCTGTCTTGTTCATGTCGTTCTTGACAGGCTATACGTCGCAGAAGGTGCCGGTCTCCGACTACGGCGCTCTCTTGTTTTGGCGGGACGTGCCTATTCCGGAGGAGGTACCGCTTTCGTTACGTCTGCAAATCCGGTCCCTGCAATTGGCTGCTTTCAAGATGCAAGGGGCTGACATGGCGTATACACTGTCCGACCTGCAGAGTCTGCTCAGCCAGGCAGGACATCAGGATGGAGCCAGCGCCTTTATTGCTGCGATGAGGGCTGCTTCGGTGCTCATGGACGTTGCGCCCGGGGACGCTGGCGACCTCCTGCTGAGTGCCAAGAAGAGTGAGGACGTTGCGCTCATGCCGGGTGGTGAGAAGATCATCGTTCCGAGGCAGGTACAGCCGGAAACCCTTCTTCTTATACTCCCCTTGTCGATACACTCCGCCACAGACCTAATGAGATGGGCGCGCCTGCTCGAAGCCCTACCGAAGGCGAGCGCGCGCATTGCGCGGTGGCGCCGGGTTGGTACAGCTGTAAGCCTACCCTTAATGCACGAGAAAGAGAAGCCCAAAGCAGACCAGCAGTGGCAGGAGTTGCTTGCGGCTTACGAGGCGGCGTCGCATCAGCTACAGAGGCTGGGGCTGACGTCTGGATGGGCCTTCGCCGTCCGCGCGCAGATCTCCATCATCATGGACGAATTCAAGGACCTGGATCGGGCGGTGACTGCGGGCGCCGATGCGCTGAAGATAGC
>CALMGO010000130.1 GCA_937863625.1 uncultured bacterium | reverse complement strand
TACGCGAAATCTCTGCGTATTCCAACCTGGAAAGTCCTGATTATATGCCAATTCGCCTTACCGTCAAGGCCGCTTCCACCCCGCATTTAACGCTTTTCATAGTGGCCGGCGCCTGAATCGCCTTTTCTCATTCAAGGCAACGCGCCCTGCACGGTACTTGACAGTTCGCCCCATATCGTTTCTAATAGCCTTTGGGTCCTGTGTCTCCCCCTCTCCGACCGGGAGCCGTGGCTGCGGGGTGTTTTTGCCGGACTAAGCCGCGCCCTCTTACGCGACAATGGTACGCAATGACCGATTCTGACCGTCGACCACTTAAGTCGCGCAATACCCGCTGGGCGGCCGCCGGGACGCGACTTCTTGTCCGGATGAGCGTCCCGCCCAATCACATCTCGATTGCCAGTGTCATAGCGGCCTGCATGGCCGGAGCAAGTCTGGTCTCTGTCCATATCGTTTCAGCGCCCTTGGCGTCGATATCGCTTTACGTTGCCGCGGCGCTATTCATCCAAGTGCGCCTGCTCTGCAACCTTTTCGACGGCCTCGTCGCCGTTGAGGGTGGGCGGATGTCAAAGTCAGGGCAGGTCTTCAACGACCTCCCTGACCGCATTTCAGACGCCGTAATCCTTATCTGTGCGGGCTATTCAGTGCCCATCGCTGGTTTTCATGGCATCGAGCTTGGATTTATTGCGGCGTTACTGGCACTCGTTACGGCGTATGTACGAGTGCTCGGCGTTGCGTGCGGCACGCCGCATTACTTCGTTGGTCCCATGGCCAAGCCGCACCGCATGGCTGTCATTACTGCGGCGTGCATCCTTTCCGCTGTTGAGCCTTTCACCCGGCTGCGCGGCTGGGCGATGTTTGCTGCGCTTGTCCTTGTCGCGCTTGGGTGCGTCGTGACCATTCTCCGCCGCACTCGTCTCGTCCTGCGATGGCTCAATTCGCAATGATTGCCACTATTGCAGCGGCGGCCATTCGTTTCCTGTGCGGGGCCAGGGCTCACGGACATCCAGATGCCCATTGCAGTCGCCCGGTCGTATACTTTGCCAACCACACAAGCCATCTTGACTTCCCGCTCGTGTGGGCCGCCCTTGACCCTCGCATCAGGGCCGTCACAAGACCCGTCGCCGCCGCCGACTACTGGGGCCGATCGAGATCCCGCCGGATTCTCGCCCTCGGGGTCTTTAACGCCATACTCATCGACAGGGGGCACGTTAGCCGTCGCAATCATCCTGTGAAGCTGCTGGCCGACGCAGTCGCCCACGGCCAGTCTCTCATCGTATTCCCGGAGGGCACCCGCAGTTCGGATGCCCGAATCCGACCCTTCAAGAGCGGTCTCTTCTACCTCACAAAGGCGCTGCCGGATACCCTTTTCATTCCCGTCTACATAGACAATCTCAACCGGATTCTTCCCAAGGGAGAGTTTATCCCGGTTCCAATGATGTCATCGATTACGTTCGGCCTGCCTATGGAGGCGCACGCCGGCGAGCATAGAAACGCCTTTCTCGCAAGAGCCCTCAATGCACTGGAGGCAATGGCGCCCCTATGAATATCTTGCTCGATAACGAAATGAAGTGGCTTGCAGGCGCAGTGATTGTTTTCCTGGCGCTCTCCTCCATTACCGCGTTCATCCTGAAAAAAACGCTCAAAAGTGATGAAGGCCTCGCTTTAACTGCCAACTTGACGAGCCGCATCAGGGCGTGGTGGCTGATGGTCGCCATCTTCTTCGCGGCGCTTCTTACAAGGGGCGTCGGCACAATCATCCTCTTCGCCGTTACGTCGTTTCTCGCGTTTCGCGAATACGTCACTATCACGCCTACGCATCGACGAGACCACCGTGCGCTCTTCTGGGCGTTCTTCGTAATACTTCCCGTTCAGTACTACTTTCTCTATATTCACTGGTATGGGATGTTCAGCATCTTCATACCGGTGTATGCCTTTATCTTCATCCCCATCCGCCTCGTCCTTTCCGGCAGCTATGAAAGGTTTCTTGAACGAACCGCCGCAATCCAATGGGGGCTTATGGTGTGTGTCTATTTCGTCAGCCACGTGCCGGCGCTTCTCATGCTTGACATCAAGGGCTACGAGAACCGCAACGCCAGCCTCCTTTTCTTCCTTGTATTGGTCGTGGAAATCGGCGACGTCTTTCAGTACGTGTGGGGCAAACTCTGCGGAAAGCGGCCTATCGCGCCATCCATAAGCCCCAATAAGACCGTCGCGGGCTTTGTCGGGGGTGTGCTCACCGCCTCACTGGTTGGCGCCGCTCTCTGGAAGGTGACGCCTTTTACGCCATTGCAGGCGCTGGCAGTGTCACTGCTTATAACCGTTCTCGGCTTCTTCGGTGGGTTGACGATGTCGGCCATCAAGCGCGACCGCGGAGTCAAGGATTACGGCACGGCCCTCGGAGGGCACGGCGGCGTCATGGATCGCATCGATTCGCTGTGCTTCGCTGCGCCCGTCTTCTTTCACGTGGTGCGCTACTTCTTCACTTAGCCGCGTTTCACCAGTATATGTACCGTTGAAAGCTCGTGCGCTCGCGTTGGGTGAGTTTCTCCAGGTCGCCTATCAGGTAGCGGTTGGTCTCCAGGTCGATTATCACCTTGCCCCGTCTCCCGTAATCAACCGCCCTGTCCTGCGACCACCTCATATAAAATTCCGCGTGACCCTTGTCGGTCTCCACGTCGAACAATATCATCCCGTACTTCCAGCCTACCTGGTTGATGCGCGTTATCCTGTGGATAAAGTACCGCCTTGCCAGCGCCTCGCGCACGAGAGCGGCGTCGCTCTCGGGAAAGTCGGCCAGATCGCGGATAATCCCTATCTCGACGTCCTTATCCTCTGCGCTGTGAATGAGACTCACATACCCGTCCGGGTGCGCCACTGGGAACGCGTACGCCGCGTACACGCCCCCGAATATGCCTTCATTCATGATCGTAACGTGCAGCGCCCC
>CALMGO010000129.1 GCA_937863625.1 uncultured bacterium | reverse complement strand
CCGGGCGAAGGATCTCCCGCCGGATGGGTCTTTTCAATATCTCCTGGAGCCTCGGCGATGCCGTCGGCACCGCCGTCGCAGGCGTTGCGTTCGACATATATCCGGTGCTTCCATTTCTTCTCGTGGTCGTACTCATGATTCCGCTGCTCTTATTTGTCCTCATCGCGCTTCGTCAGCCGGAGGAGGTCTCGAACGGGCAGCCGCTTCATGATCTCGACAGGCCCGCCGACCAGGATACCAACTCCCGCTTCCGAAAGGGCGCCTGGGTCGGCAATTTCGTCGGCGCCGGCGTGACCAATATCCTGAAAAGCGTATTTGCCGCCCCCGCCGCGGACATATTCCGCATGGGCGGGCTCGGGTACGGATTTGTCATCGCCACATTTAACGCCACAAGGACGCTCACGTTCCTCGCCATGCGGCTATGGCACGGCTGGCGCTACCGCCGCGGCGTCTTTCTCTGGGTAAACAGCCTCATCGCCCTCGGCATGATTACCGTTATCGCCGCGTCTTATGCGCCCCTCGCCGTTGCGCTGCCCATTGTCTTTATCGCGTTCGCCGCCGCAGGCGTCGGCGTCGGCATGACTTATTTCTCAAGTATTTTTTACACCGTCGATACGAGCGACCACGCGGAGTCCACTACGCCGATACACGAGGCCGTGCTCGGAGCAGGCGGCGGACTCGCCGCCGTCGCCGCAGGGCTCACCCACCAGCTCGCGCCAAACGCACTGAGCCCCCTGGCAATGTGCGCTGTCGTCGTCGCAGTGGGGATGGTAATCTCCGCAAGATGCATGTCTTCACGCTCCGCAAAGTCAAATACGCTTGCAGTTTCTCCTCATTTGCAATATCCTAAACAACATGACAGCAACTGACGCGCCGGAATCGTGATCATGCAGAGACGAGCCCACTGCCTCTTTGCCCTCGCCGCTATGACCTTCGCGGCGGCCGCCTCCGCCGCATCCCCGACATGGCTCGACGACCCGGGGTCTTTTGCGCTTGATTCTCCAGCCACGCCCGTCGTTGCGCTGTTCTACAACCCCGCGCCAAAGACCGAGGTCTCGGCGTTGGCGACTTTGCTCTCTCTAAACCCGGCTTTCCAGGGTGCCTCCGCGCCTTACACTCTCATCATCGCGGACGTCAAGGGCTCCCGATTCGACCTGCCCTCCGGGGCGCCGCGCGCCGTAATCCTCGCGCCGGGCGGCTCCCGGCGGTTCACCTATCCGCAGATGGTGTCGGTAGCCGCACTTGTAAAGGACATGCGTACGCTTTCTGCAGAGATGGAGATAAGTGCCGCGGTATCCCGGATGCAGGACGGCGATGACGCCGCCGCCGTCAAGCGCCTTCTTGACCTCATCGCCTCCCGGCCTCCCATGGCCGCCGAGGCTTCCGCGAGGTTCGCGCTCTCTTCTATTGAAGAACGTGGCGTAGCCCTCGTCATAGCCGCCGACGAAATGACCGCTCGCCGAGAGTATCTTGCGGCCGACGCGGCTCTCAGAAAAATCTCCTCCGACTACGCCGGCACCGACGCCGCCGTCATAGCCCAGGCACGCCTGCAAGAGCTCGCAAGCGACCCGCGCGCAGTGGATATTTTCAAAAGGCAGGCCCTCTCCTCCGAGGCCGACGCGCTTCTCGCTCAGGCGGCAAAGGCGGACGAAGAAGGCCATTTTGCTGATGCGGTAGCCCTCTACAAGAGAATCCTCGCCGACTTCTCGGTCACCACCGCCGCCGCAACAGCCGGCACTCTCCTCGGCGACGTTCGCAAAAAGGCCGGCGAAAAGGCGCGCGCCGAAACCGCCAAAATGCAGCAGGAATGTCAACTCTGGATGACCATCGCCGACAACCTCGCCCATCAGCGCGAGTTCACCCGGGCAAAGGCATACTACCAGAAAATAATCGATAATTACTCCGGCTCCCGTTACGCCAAAGAAGCCCGCGAGAAAATCAAAAGGATTACGCTGCCGTGACACACGTCTGCTCAAACGACTCCCGTTCGCCGGCCGCCGCGGTGCCGGCAGGCATTGAGATAGTGCCGCTCGGCTCTATCCGCCGGCATGCACTCGAAGGCATCGCGCGCGGCCTCCGCAGCGTCTTCGGATGTTCGGTATCCGTCGCCCCCGCTCAGGAGACGCCCGAGACGGCTTGTCAGTCCAGCCGCGGCCAGTACAACACGTCGATGATACTCAACGCCACCAGGCCCGTCGTATGGAAGAAAGGCTGGAAACGCCTCGCCGTTCTCGACGTCGATATCTTCTCCGGAAACCTCAATTTCGTGTTCGGCCAGGCCGACCCCTCCGGCTCGACCGCGCTCGTCTCTCTTTGCCGGCTGGCCAACCAGTTCTACTCCCTCGCCGCCGATGATGCGCTCCTCGTCGAACGCGCCGTCAAAGAGGCCGTCCACGAAATCGGCCACATGCTCGCGCTGGCCCACTGCAAAAGCCCCGAGTGTGTCATGTATTTCTCCAACAGCCTCAGCGATACCGACAAAAAGCGCGCCTCCTTCTGCCCGGCGTGCAAAGGCAGGATATCCTCGGGAGGTGCCTCATGAGACTCGTCGTCGCCGCCGCCGTCCTCGCGGCCGTGCTCCATGCCCAGGCCGCCGAAAAGGTCGTCCCGCCCGCGACGGTCACCGTCGACCACTCGCGCGTGATGCCCGCCGATATCCCGGTGCTCGTGGAGTTTACCGCGCCGCTGCCCGCCGCAGCCCTCGCCGACACTCGCGTCTCGTACCTCGTCGATGATGATGGCAACCTGTACTACTGCCAGGTCTCGCCCCTCGGCGACGCCACTCCGGGCTCCGCATACGCGTGGGCCTCGCTCAAGGCTATCATCCCCCCGTCTCGTCTCACGTACCATCTGGCCGTCGCGCGGCCCGAAGATGTGAAGCCTCCACAGGGGATAACATACGTTTCCTACGGCGCGGCCGCGACCTTTGCTACGCCGTATGTGGAGCTGCTCTTGCGCGCGGCGGATTTCCGCGTCGTCGAGCAGGTCTCGCTCGGCGAAAAACCCCTCGTCCCGCTCCACATCGATAACCTGACCAATCCGCAGCAGGACGTCCGAATCGTCGTAACCGACCGCTTTCTCCAGGCGGATTTCGAACTCGCGCCCGAAGTGGACAAGGACGGTTTCGAAGTCCTCGATAGCGGTCCGGTCATGGCCCGCGTCCGCTACAGGGGGGCGTTTGCCGGCGCTCCGAATGTCAAACCCGTCCGCTTCGAGTCGATTGTCACTTTTTCAGCACAGGGCATTATCGGCATCGAGATGACGATACCGCCCGATGGCTACGACGCCGAAACATATCGTATTAGCCGCATGGAGTTCACAGTGCCGCTCATATTGGAAAACGCAGCGACGCTTTCCTTCGGCGGCCCTTCGGGCGAAGGACGCGGACGCGAGTACTGGACGGGACTCTCGTCCCTCGCGATAAAGCCCTCGGGCTCATACGTCTTCGTGGATGTAGACCGCGCCGCCGTCTCCGGCGTCGGCAGCATAAACTGGATCGATTACGCCGACCCCTATGCAGGGCTCTCGCTTGTCTGGGACATGCCGGATTACGCCGTCAACGTGGCCGTCGAGTACAGCCAGGACCTCTTGAGTCTCGCCTTTTCGCCGCCCGCTCTCTACGCTGGCGCCGCGCAGCCGGTGGTCGCCCGCTTCTACATGTACCCTCACCCGGCGAACCTCGCCGGAAAAGATATCTACGCCCTGGCCTCGACGCTGCTTACGCCTGTTACCGCCGAGATAAACGAGGAATACGTGACAGCCGTAACGTCGCCTTGACCGTGGACGTTCCTTTGCTTTAGAAACCGCAGGCATTTGGGCGATAAAGAACCTGGCGGCCTTCGTGGGGAGGGCCGTTGCGGTCGCGCCTTTACCGAGGAGAAAATCGAATGCCCCAACGGGTAGACGTTGCCCTTGTTTTCCCGCCCATCCGCTCCTGGGATGAGCCGCGTAATTTCCCAACAGGGCTCGGCATCATCGCCGCCATAATCCGACAACTCGGCCTTACTGTCGCAGTCATTGACGCCAAGGGAGATTCGCTCTCCGTCTACGAGGTCCAGAGACGTATCATGGCTCTCAATCCCCGCGTCGTCGGCATCGGCGGACTCGTGACGACATACCGCTTCGTCAGAAATCTCACGCGCTGGATAAAGGCATGGGACCCTTCGGTGAAAATCATGGTCGGCGGCAGCGTCGGCGGCTCCATCCCGGCCCTCATGCTCGAAAATAACCCCGTCGACGCCGTTTGCGTCGGCGAGGGAGACGAGACGTTAAAGGAACTCCTCCCCGCCCTCCTAAACGGCCGCGACCTCGCCGGCGTCAGTGGCGTCGCGTGGCGCAACGGCGACCGCGCCGTCATAAATCCTCCGCGCCCGTTGATATCCGATGTGGACACCGTGCCGTTTCCGGCATGGGACCTCTTCCCGATGGATACGTACCTTTCCAACCCCGTGGTCGGCGTCGGCCGCGATATGGATATCATCACGTCGCGCGGATGTCCGCATCAGTGCACGTATTGCTACCAGATATTCGGCCGCGGCTTCAGGGCGCGTTCCCCGCAGAATATCCTCGCCGAAATCACCCAGCTTAACGACCGCTACGGACTCGACTTTGTGTCGTTTCAGGACGATTGCTTCGTCGTTAATAAGAAACGCGTCTACGAATTCTGCGACCTCCTCGACGAGAGCCGCCTCGACATAAAATGGTCCTGCTGCGGACGCGTCAATATCGTCGACGAGCCTCTCCTCTCCAGGATGAAGGCCTCCGGCTGCGTCTCCGTAAATTACGGCATCGAGTCCGGCAGCCAGGCAATACTCGACACATACCGCAAAGGCGTCACCGTCGAAATGGCCAAAAACGCCGTCCGCCTCACACGCGACCTGGGTCTTAGATGCCCGACCTCTTTCATGCTCGGCTCCCTCGGCGAAACGCTCGAAACCGCATGGGAGACCGTCGAGTTCTGCCGCGATATCAATATCCCGCTGCAGGCCTTGATGTTCACGACTCCTTATCCCGGCACGCCGCTATATGAGGACGTCAAATCGCGCGGCATGATCGGCGACGAGGAGGCGTACATCATGCGCCTTGGAGACTGTGTTGATTTCACCATCAACCTGACCTCCATGCCCGATTCGCTCCTGTTATCTCTTCGCGACAGGATGCTCGCCACGGTCAAGGCCAACTACAAGGCCCCCCCGAAGGACGAGCGTGACGCCTTCGAACGCGCCCTCTACGGAGAAAAACTCTATCAGAAGGGCCAGATGCAGATGGCCGGCGCCGCCATGCGCGCCCACCGCAAGACCCATGGCTTTAACGAGTAAGGACACACGATGTCAAAACGCGTCAAGACTATCACCGTCAATGACAAGAAGATCGGCCCCGGCCGTCCCGTCTACATCATCGCCGAGGCCGGCGTAAACCACAACGGCGACCTCGCGCTCGCGGAGAAGATGATCAAGGTCGCCGCGGACTGCGGCGCCGATGCCATTAAGTTTCAGGCCTACAAAAGCGAACTGCTCGCCTCGCCCGGCGCGCCGCTTGCCCAGTATCAGAAAAAAACCGTCAAATCCTCCCGCACGCAGCGCACCATGCTCAAAAGCTTCGAACTCGCGCCCGACGATTTCAAACGCCTCCAGAAAAAATGCCAGGACTCCCATATCGAGTTTCTCGCGAGCCCCTTTGACCTCGAAAGCCTGCAGATGCTTCTCGACCTCGGCGTCTCCGCTGTGAAGATCGCCTCTCCCGAGCTTACCGACACGCCCCTTCTCGAGGCCGTCGCCAAAAGCCGCGTCCCGGCGCTCGTCTCCACCGGAGCGGCCACCCTCCCCGAGATAAAGTCCGCCCTCGCAGTTCTCCAGTCCGGCAAACTTTCCGACATCGCCCTCTTTCACTGCGTGTCGAGCTACCCTGCGCCTTACGAATTTGCAAACCTACGCGCCATCGTCACCATGCGTGATGCATTTCTCCTGCCGGTAGGCTATAGCGACCATTCGCCCGGCCTCCACATCGCCGTCGCCGCCGTCGGCATGGGTGCGCTGCTCCTCGAAAAACACTTCACCCTCGACAGGACTCTCCCCGGCCCCGACCAGGCGCTTTCCATTAACCCGAGCGAGCTCCACTCTTTCGTCACCGCCGTCCGGCAAGTCGAAAAGGCCCTCGGCTCCGGCGTAAAAGAGCCGCAGGAAATCGAACTCAACGTCCGCGAATCCGCCCGAAAGTCGATCGTGGCCGTCCGCGCCGTCAAGAAAGGCGAAAAGTTCACCCGAGACATGCTCACCACCAAGCGCCCCGCAACCGGCCTCGCCCCCGATATGCTCCGCAAGGTCGTCGGCCGTCGCGCCAAGTGCGACATCCCCGCCGACGCCATCATTACAAAGGACATGATATGACCGCTCTCGTTCTCGCCGCACACCCCGACGATG
>CALMGO010000128.1 GCA_937863625.1 uncultured bacterium | reverse complement strand
GAAAGACGACCCTTTCGAGGGCAAGCGTATCCTTGAGCACTGGCATGGCAGGCGGTCTGGCGGAGACATGGCCGCCGAGGCGGTCGCTTATATATCTTTCGACTTCGCTTCGCTTAAAACGCCAGATATTGCCCAGTTTCCCACACGGAATCTCGCCCTTCTGGGCCCAATCGTAGACTGTGCGTTCGCTGACGCGCAGGTAGGCGGCGACCTCCTCGACGGTCATTATCTCATGTTCCGGCACGTTTTCCCCTCACAAAGGCATTTTTCAGTCACTTAGCCCCAATCCTCGCGGCAGGCGCGAACAATATCATCTTCCTCGTCCTTATACATTATACAACACTATGCGCGCTATTGTAGTTCCTTTTGCGACATTTTCCTATATATGCGGCAAACAAACAACCGCCCTCCCCTTCCGGCAGGGCATCGCGGCCACTCGAGGTTGACGCGGCGTGTTTGTGGTAGACCGAGGCGCACAAGCAATGTAGCATGTGCCATCTGAGTCTTTCTGAATACAGCCGGGCATGGAGGTGGTGATGGAGCGCATCAAATACAGCTTCACAGGCGGCCTGAGCGAGGACCGGATTGCGAAAGTCCTCGATGACGCGGTCAATCTGCTCGGCGCTGTCGGAGTGACTATTGAAGAACATGACGTCCTGGCGGAACTCGCCCGCAAGCGTGGGCTTCGTGTGGAGGGGAGTCTTGTCTTCTACGACGTGGGTGTCGTCGAGGGATTCATAGAAGAGGTACGCAGACAAAACGACGAGTACATGCTAAACGTCCCCGACCGCATGGAGCCGCTCGTGAGGCCGCCGTTTATGTGCATCCGGGTATGGGACACGAAATCGGACGTACCGCGAATGGCATCCGTAGAGGACCTCGCGCGCGCCGTGAAGCTCCTCGACACCTATGGCGCCGAGGGAGTGCCGCCTGTTCATCCGCAGGATGTGCCTGCCAACCTGCGGCAGATAGTGACTGCCAAGACGTCTTACGAGAATTCCCGCGGCATCGGGTCGTACATGATGGCTACTTCGCTCGAAGAGGTGGAGCTTCTGTGCCGGATGGGCGAGGCAGCGGGAAGACCGGGCCCGCATGTCGCCATGCAGATACCCCACAGCCCGATGAAGCTTGACGCGCTTACGCTCAA
>CALMGO010000127.1 GCA_937863625.1 uncultured bacterium | reverse complement strand
AATTTTCATGTTCAAGGAAGTCCTCAGGATCATGGTCAACCTGAAGGCAAAATCCACGGCGCTTGACTGGGCGACCTTCGGGAGATGCGAAGTGCTCAGGGAGTCGCTGCCTTTCTGGTTCTTCTACCTGCCGATAGCCGCAGTGTTAGTCACCGCGCGCCGGAGCAGGGACTTTGCCGTTACGGCGTTCTGGGCCGCACCGATCGTCATGCTCAACTGGCTTCTCATCTACATACCGCTTCTTCGCTACTCTGCTCCGATCAACCTCGGCTTTCTCGTCATATTCGCCTCGGCCGGCATTCCGCTCATCACGGATGCCTGGAACGCCCTCGCGAAAGACACGGCCCCGCGGCTTGCGGAGGCCGGGCCATGACTTTCGCCGTTGTGGTGACAGTGATATTAGCCGCGGCGGCAGTCGCGTGTTTCTACGCGCTTGTATTCGCCGCGCTCAAAAGCCACCTGTTTTCGCTCGCAGCCACCGCGCCGCTTGCGTTGAGCATTCCATGGACAAAGTCTTTCCCTGCCGTCGGCGATGCGCTGACGCTGGCGGTGCTGCTTTCATTCCTCGGCTTGTGGCTTTACTCGCAGGTAGAAGGGGCGAGGACTCGGCGAATAGTATCGGCGCTTTTGCTTCTGACTTTCCTGCGTCCGGAGATGATAACGCTCACACTGCCGTGCACGGCCTTTGAACTCTACCGCAGGCGCGCCGCGGTGCCGCCGGCAAAGGCGCTCAAACTCCTCGGCCTCGTTGTAATCGCCGCCATCGCCTCGGTGGTCGTTCTGCACCCTCTCGTATCGCCGTACTTTGCGTTCATGGGCTACATGGACCGCCTTAGAAACGGCCTCATCTGGAACGGGTCGTACTGGATGCTTTCCGGGGACGACATACGCACGAGCATGAAATCGGCCGAGACCTACGGCGTGACGTTCTACTTTCCGCTTTTGCCGGTCTTTGCGGCGATGGTCTCTTCTGCAAGGCGCGAATGGTGGTTTACGCCGATTGTCGCATGGGCCTCGGGTGTTTTTCTGCTGACGGTATGGCACGTGGACAAACCTGTATTTCGCGCGTGCCCGTCGCTTTTTACTGCGCTGCTATTGGTTTGCGCAGTCCCGGCCTCGCGCCTCATCATGCAAAAGCGCGGCGCTTTAGTCCCCCAGTGATTCGTAAGCCTCGCTAAAGGCATCCCAGGCCGTCTGGTCAAAAAGAACAAACTTGATTTCCCCGACCGCCCCCGCTGAGAGCGCCAACATCGCCTCGTTCATGAGTATCTCGGCGCACTGCCTGATGGGGAAACCCGCCACGCCTGCGCCCACCGCCGGAATCGCGATTGACCGGACGCCTTTTTCCTTCGCGCGGAGAAACGAGTTCTTAATCGAGTTCACAAGCGACTCGTGAGTGGCGTCTCCGCCGAGCCTCATGCTCGCGGCGTGTATGACATACCGGGCCTTGAGATTGCCGGCGGTCGTCACAGCCGCCTCTCCCAGTTTTATCGAGCCTATCTTGTCGCACTCGGCCTGCACGCTCGGACCCGCCTTGCGACGGACGGCTCCGGCGACACCGCCGCCGAGGATGAGTTCGCTGTTGGCCGCATTTACTATGGCGTCGGCCTCGACGTCAGTGATGTCGCCCAACATGATGTGAATATTCTCTCGCATGATCCGCCTCGATAGGAAAAGAACGACACCGATGAAATCCTCGTTTGATTATAGAAACCGCCTTGTCAAGTGATATGTAAATCAGATTTATTCGATGCATCCCCGGTCTCGCTATTGTTAGAGCCGTTGTCTCGGCGTAATATATCGGCCGGTAACGGGCCTCTTGTATTTCCCGACATGGTGGAAAAGTACTTGTTCAGAATCATCTACTCGATTGCGGAGAAGACATTCAAAGCCGCCGTGGCCGCGGATAGCCGCGGCAAAACGGCCGCAGCACTGGCCATTGTGGTTTCCGCAGCGCTATTTTCGGTCATGCCGCAGGTGTATCTCGCCAGGCCCGCCGCGGATGAACTCACATGGGGAGCGCGCGCGCTCACGCCGTGGTGGTTCCCTGAGGAAAAGATCGCCGACCGAAGCCTCCGCTCTCCCGAGTACCAGCGCCAGTATTATTTCGCCATCCATCACCCTTCGGTCGCGCGCATAGTGTACCGCTTCGCACTCCATCGCGCGGGATTTTATGAACCGCCGGAGGAGGCGTGGGAATACGGGCTCGGCTACAACGACAACCTCGCGCTCGGCCACCGCCTGCCGTATGACTTTCGTCTGACGCTGAGATCGGTCAACGCCGCGTTTTTCGCCGGCGCGGTCGTCTTCATCTACCTCTCGACCGCGCTCATTCTCGCCAACCGCTTCCTCGCGGTCGTCGCCACGCTGCCGTTTGCCTTTGAGCCCACGATAAGTAACGGCTGGAAAGCCGTCGTACCGTACATAGGTGCGGACGCGATTTTCCTCTTTTTCCTCGCGGCGTTTCTCTATTGCCTCTTGCGGCTCAAGGACAAAGGCCTTCCCGGCGTGCTGGCTCTCGGCATGATTGCCGGAATTACGGTATCGACCAAGGTAAACGGCTCTTTCGCGCTCATCGGTGCGCTTATCTACTTTGCGGCGTACTCGCGCGGGTGGCGTCGCCTGGCGTGGCCGGTTATTTTGGGCGCGATGTCAGTCGCGGTCTTTCTCGCGCTTAATCCAATTTACTTCGGCGGGGGCCTGTCGTGGGCCGTGTCGGTCTTCAAGGATACCTTGAGGCTCATGTTCTATCTCAAGGAGACGACCACCGCGCTTGACTGGGGCACATACACGCGCTGGGAGACGATTATCGGTGCGTTCCCCTATCTGTCATTTCTCGTCCCCATTGCCATAGTGGTCGTATCGGCGCGACGTGAGAAATGGTTTCCCGTGGTCTCTTGCTGGAGCGCCTCGATAGTCGTCTTGAACCTCTTTCTCGTCTACATGCCGCAGCCGAGGTACGCCGCGCCGGTGAGGATGGCTTTTTTCGTGATTCTCATGGCGTCGGGGCTTTCGCTGTTGAGGAGTTCCTTTGCAACGCGCCGCGGTGAGGCCGCATGAGTATCCTCGTCATACTCTCGGCGCAGTTTCTGGCGGCCGCCGCGCTGTCGCTCGTCGCTGTCGGATGCTATCTCGCGCTAAAGAGCCCGTGGCGCGCGGCGGTCGTCGTAGCGCCGCTTGTCGCTCTTGTGCCGTGGCAGGCACGGGGGCTCCACGGGGAAGCGTCCGCGAGACTTGCGCTTGCCGCATGCGCTTTGTGGGTCTTCCACCTTCTCATAAGGCAAGGGGTCTTCGTCGGACGCAGACGGTTTTACACCGCCGCAGCACTCTCAACAGCGGCGCTTTTGGTTTCGCCGGCCGGCATCATAATGCTCGCAGCGATGGGAGTCATCCTCTCAATACCGCGGACAGGCACACGGTTCCCTTCGGCGCCACTCGCGTTTATTGCGTTGCCGGTGTCCGTCAAGGCCGCCGTGGAAGCGTTTCTGCGGCACAAGGCCGCTTTCGCGTGGCTCTCAAACATATCCCTCGGCTGGGCCGCCCCCCAGTGGTACATGGCCGCGCATGGCAAACCGTTCAACGTATCTGACGCCCTGTACAACAGGGGCTTTTTCTGGCCGCTTCTGATTGCGCTTGCGGTGCTTTTAGTGCTGCGGCGCAGGCAGTGGTGGTTTGGCCCGACGGCTCTGATGGCGACGGTTCTTTTCGTGGGGAGCGTCGTACTGGGGGCGGGCCTCTATTTTCAATACTCGCTTACGACGCAGATCGCCCTTATAGTCTTCTTCGGCATCGCCGCCATCGCCAAAGAGGGAGAGATAAAGGGACAGTCACCTTAATTATGATTTCTTAAGTACTTGCCTGGACATCAGATACAGTCCAGGGGGTGGATAATTAAGGTGACTGTCCCTTTAATTATGGCACTCACTTGCCTGAGTTCTTCAGGCGTTGGCGCCTCTCAGGGAAAAACGCGTCACTGCGCCG
Organism: uncultured bacterium; assembly: GCA_937863625.1. Taxonomy (GTDB): domain Bacteria; phylum Planctomycetota; class DG-23; order SLPQ01; family SLPQ01; genus CALMGO01. The sequence goes on along the minus strand of CALMGO010000127.1, from coordinate 5,486 downwards.
ATGCCGTCAAACCGGTCGAGCTCCGACGGTGTCTTTAACACCTTTATCGTCGCGCCTCGCGCAACTGCCGCTTCCTCGGCGCCGTATATGATATTGTCCACCTGGGTCATCTTCTTCCCGCACTCAAAGCACCCGTTTCGGCGGATGCCGAATGTCCCGCAGTCGCCGCAGTATGCCCCCTTATGCGAGAGCCCCGCGCGCAGGACGAGCGTATGCACCGCGTGGCGGTTTATGGCGTCGAGCGTGTTTTTGAGACCCACGACGGCCGGGCCTCCCGCATTTGCCGTCCGGATCATCTCGTCCACCATCGTGAGGTTATCGGCGGCCTTGAGCGACTCGGCCAGTTCCATGGTCTTTTGCCTGATTTCGTCGATGCCGGTCGTCATATTGATGTCAAGGTAACCCTTGAGCCTGTCGCGAACGTACGTGTGAAGCGTACCCTCAAATGCTTCGCGCAAATCGCCCCTTGCCGCGAGAAAGAGCCACTCGAAACCGCGGATCTTGAACTGCTCAAATAGCACCTCCGCTGCGTTCTTGAGATGCACGAGTTCCTGGCGCTCGATATTTCGCGTGATTTTCGTTTCCTGCCAACCGGCCCATCCTCCGACGCGCACGCGCCCGGGGACGTCGTCGCTGAACGCGCCGGTCTCTTCCCTCCTGCCCATGAAGTACTCGTAGAGCGTCCCCTTCCTCCTGTCCAGCACGCATACGGCGATTCTCTTGTAGTCCTCGAGCGCCGCGACAAGAGGCGCGACGGCGGGACGCCTGGAGACGATGAGTTCGGGACGAAATGCGGCAGGGATGCCTATCGTCTCAAAGAAAGTTTTCGCCCCGCATGCAAATACCGCGAGGCCGGAAATATCCACCTTGCGCATGTCGGCGAGAAATTCGCTTATCTTCTCGATGTCGGCGTCAACAGCCGCCCTTTGCGCCGCCGTGAGGCCGGAAAATGCGTCGCCTGCCTGCTCGGCGACGAGATCCTTAAAGCGCACCAGTACCGTCTTGCGAAAGTCCACGGACGGCTCTATTCCAAGGTAGGCGCTCGTAACAAGCGAGCCCCCGCCGTCAAAGTCTGTAAGTCCCGTCACCAAACGTCGCGTCAGAAGCCGTTCCATGTCTGTGTCCTCCATAGTCCGCAGGAAACTGGGTCGCCTTACGGATACGCGGCGCCATGAGCCGGACGAGAATGACACCGGCGACAAATCCCCCTATGTGCGCCCACCACGCCGTGCCGCCGCCTGTCGAAGCCCGTCCTAACATTGCCGTGCCGCTTATAAACTGTATCAGAAACCATATCCCGAGAAACACCACTGCGGGTATTTCCACGAGTTGCACAAAGAAAAATATCGGTATAAGCGTGAGAATCCGCGCCCGCGGGAATAACACCAGATACCCGCCCATCACGCCTGCTATCGCGCCCGATGCGCCCACCATGGGCAGGTCCGAGCCGCGGTTCAGGTACAACTGCATGTACGCCGCGGACAGCCCGCAGACGAGGTAAAAAACCACAAACCTCGCCTTGCCCAGCCGGTCCTCCACGTTGTCGCCGAATATCCACAGGAAAAGCATGTTAAAGATGATGTGAAAGAAACCCCCGTGGAGAAACATGTGCGTGAAAACCGGTTCAAAGCGCCACGCGTCGCCCTCGGCCGCCTGCTGAAAATAGTAAGCCGGCACCAGCCCGAAACGGTATATGAATGGCTCCACTCCGATTCCGAGCGTGAGTTGATACAGAAATATTACAACGTTTGCCGCGATTATGATCTTCGTTATGACCGGTTTCGTGCGGGACCGTTCGGTGTCCCTGAGTGGGATCATTCGAAACCTTTCATTCGGGTGCTGTCAACTGCCCGTCACAATTATAAGACCACTTGAGCTGTCTTTCAAATTCCCTCAAAAAGAAAATGTCTCCAACCGCGCCTTTGAGTCGGCGCGCGGCTGTAAATGGTCCTTTCCCCCCCTGCCCTCCCGCGCCGCCCCCGTTTGGCATTGACAAAGTGCGCCCCTGCAATTAGCCTTTCCAAGACCAAAGTGTGGAGAAGTTTATGACAAAAAGGACGATTTTCGCAGTTGTGGCGCTTGTGGTCGCGGCCGGTTGCGCGCCGACGGGGAAAGAACGTCCCCGCGTGACCTATATTACCGCGGACGCGCCTGCGATTCTGGCCGCGTATAACGACAATGCCGCCGCCGTCCCCACGCTCTCCGCGACTCTCGACATGACGCTCCACTACACCGAGGACTCCCGCGACAAAAAGCACACGCTCGACGCGTGGCTTGACGTCGAAAAGCCCGCCCGCATCCGGTTGAAACACGATACCCTCGGCCGGGACCTCTTTTATGTCGTCGCCGACGGCGAGAATTACTGGATAGGCCTCGACCGCGCCATCGCAGGCGGCGAGGACACGGTCTACACGGGAAGCCTCGCAGCGCTTGAAAACGAATCGCTCTTTCGCCCGGACCGCCTGCTTGCGGCTTTTTCGCTTGCGGCGCTGCCGCCGGTCGGCACTGACGAGACACTCTTTGAATCATACAGCGACCGGTACATACTCACGTTCATCGACAAATCCTCACCCCCAAAGGTGCTCGGAAGGGCTACCTTCAGCAGGGTCGACCTGCGGCTGTCCAAGTTCCAGGTCTTTGACGAAAAGAGCCGGCTGACGCTTGAGGTGGATTACCTTTTGTACCAGACGGCCGGCGACGCGCGCCTGCCGGAGGCGGTATTTATCAACTGGCCGCTTGACGGCTTTTCGATATCCGCAAAGGTCAAAAAGCCCAAGGTCGGCGCAGCGCTTCCTGCTCGGCTCTGGGAATTCAAATGGCGAAAAGACGCGTGTCTTATCGACCTCGACTCGGTTGTCCTCGAAACTGTAGACGCCCCTCGTGAATAAGAGAAATCCCAAATGAACCAGAGAGAGAGATTCAAGCGCTCGATGCGCTTTGAAAAAGTCGACCGCGTGCCCTTCTGGGATTATGGCTACTGGGAGGAGACCATCGACGTCTGGAAGCGCGAGGCGCTCCCGCGCGAAGTCACCGACATCGAGGATTTTTTCGGCCTCGAGACGTGGATTACCGCGCCGGTCAATATCGACATGTGCCCCTCTTTCGAGCCGGAGGTCATCGAGGAAAACGAGCGCTCCCGCGTCATCCGCGACCCCGGCGGCGTGCTCCTTCGCGAGAGCAAGGTCGGCTCGTCCATCCCGCAGTTTATCGACTTTCCCGTAAAGTGCCGGCGCGACTGGGAACAGTTGAAGGGACGCTTCGACGCATCCACCCGCGGGCGTTATCCCTCCGACTGGGACGACCAGGTAAAGATCATGAACGCCGGCGACAAGCCGGTCTTTCTGCCGATTGCGGGGTACTTCGGTTTCCTGCGGCAGTTGATGGGCCTTGAGGGGCTCTCGTATCTCTTGTACGACGACCCGCAACTCATTTTAGATATCCAGGAGCACATGACCGAACTGCGCATGACGGTTCTTGCGCGCGCGCTCAAGGACGTGGAGTTTGACGCGGCGGCTGCGTGGGAGGACATGTCGTGCAACAAGGGGCCGCTCATTTCGCCTGCGATGTATCGCAGGTTCATGCTGCCGTTCTATAAGCAGATGACGAAGTTCGTCGCCGACCACGGCATTGATATCGTTATCGTCGACAGCGACGGCAACATAAACGAACTCGTCGATCTTTTCATTGAGAGCGGCATCACCGCCAATCTCCCGCTCGAGGTGCGCTCTGATAACGACGCTCTCGCCATCCGCGAGAAATATCCGACCTTCGGCATCGTCGGCGGCATCGATAAGCGCGCGCTCATGAAGGGGAAGTCTGAAATCGACGCGGAACTCGAGAAACTGAAGGTCCTTCTCCCGAAGGGCGGCTTTATCCCGACGGTCGACCACCGCGTACCGCCGGACGTGCCGTACGAAAACTACGTCTACTACCTCCTCCAGAAATGGCGCCTCATCCACGACAAGAGGACGTACGGGAAAAAGTAATCCCGCGGGGCGTATGCCCGCCATCGGCAGGCAGGAATCGTACCCCTCCATATCGGGTGGCCGGGGAGGGCCATGTCCTGCTCTGTTGAAAAAGGATCTCTTCGCACGCCAACTGAGTGAAATTGGGGACTGGCTCCGGAGCCCTTGGGGGGCCATCGTGCGCCTTGTAGCCTCCCGGTAGAGCCTGTCCCCGATTCACGTCCCCTTTGCAGATACCCTCCTGCCGATTCTTTCCGGTCATTTCAACAGAGCGTGGGTGTCCCTTTAATTATTTTGCCCTACAGCGCGGCTTCTTCGATGCGGACGCCGTCCGAAGGGGAGAGCGTCAAAAACCTCGCCGCCCCTGCTTCGGTGAGAGCGGGTTTTTGCCTTTCGGGGTCATGCGTCAGGATGATAATCGTCCCCCCTCCTCCGGCGCCGGCCAGTTTGGCCGCAAGCGCGCCGTTTTCAATCGCGGCGTTCATCATCCGCAGGTTTCTCTCGCCGACGTGCGATATCTCGTGCTGGATGCGGTGGTTCTCGTTCATGAGGTCCGCGAGCGTCTCCCAGTCGCGCTCGATCAAAGCGCGTTTGCCGCGCCGCGCAATCGCCGATATCCTCTCGTAACCCTCGACGACTATTTTCTCGCCTTCAAGCCACCTCTCGCGTATCGGCAGGTGCACCGCGCCTGAGACGTGCCGTATCCCGCTGTGCGCGAGTAAGAACGGCAGTTGGGACACGTGCGGCGTCAGCGGCTCCACCGTCGCGTATATCTCGTCCGCGAGGCGGCGGTAGTTTTCCTTCTCGCGGAAATCCATAAAGTTTATCCCGCCGAAGGTCGTCATGTAGTGATCCTGGTAGCCGCAGTGAATCTTAAGATAGTTTAGTTCGATGATGCGGAGCGTCTCGGCCAGGTGATACCGCGAAGTCTCGCGCCCCCACATCTTCATAAACGCCGCCACGAGCGACGCTAAGATCGCCGTCGAACCGGACAATCCCCCCTGCACGGGGACATCGGTCGTGACGGTGACGCTCACCTTCAAATCCGTCCTGCCGAAAAACTGCATCACCGCGCGCACTACGTCAAAGCGGTCGTTTTTGAGGAGATAATCCCGCTTGGCGCGAAAGACCGTGGCGAGTTCGCCGACCTGCACGCGAAATTCGTCGGCATCCTCGATGACGACCCTGGCCCGCGCCGCGAGCGAGCACGATATGACACTCCCGCCGTAGCCGTCTGTCGGGTTGCCGACTATGCCTGCGCGCCCGGGGGCGGTGGCGACTATTCGCATCAGTGCCCCCTACTCTGCCTGCAGGTTGCGGATGATATGCTGGCGCACTATGTAGCCGTACTTTTCGTCGTCGAGCGCGAAATCCACAAACGCCTTGAAGTACGTTTCGAAGTTCCCGATGTCATATCTGCGCTGGTCTCGCGCGAGGCGAATGCAGTAGACCGGTTTCCCCGCGTTTATGAGTATCTGTATCGAGTCGGTCAGTTGCAGTTCGCCGCCCTTCTGCGGAACC
>CALMGO010000126.1 GCA_937863625.1 uncultured bacterium | reverse complement strand
CGGAAGGGCATGCCGCCCGTGCGCCAGGCGACCAACCTCGTTACGTCGACGGTCATTTCCTGCATCGCAGGTTGCCGGATAACCGACAGTCAGTCCGGCTATCGTTTGATGAAGTGTGCCACCGCGGGCGCCCTGCATGTTTCGAGCGGACGATTCGACGCGGAGTCTGAGTTTCTTGTCAAGGCGGCGCGCGCGGGTTTTGTGATTCGAGAAGTCAGAATCTCCACGATATACGGGGACGAGAAAAGTAAAATAAACCCAATGCGAGACACGTGCCGATTTCTATTGCTGGCGCTCAGGCTCATTTTCCTCGACCGCTAAACGCAACTCAGGAGTATGCATTGACCGAATCACGAGTAGCCGCCCCAGTCCGAGTGCTTGTGGCCGAGTCGGAGGCGGCCTTAAAGAAAGAGATCGCCGAGGCGCTCACGCTCAAGGGCTTTACGGTTGAGTTGTCCGAGAATGCTGAGGATGCCTTCGACAAAGTCCGTGTCTTTCTGCCTAACATCATTCTGTACGATCTCGACCTGCCGGGTTACGGAGGTCTTGAGGCGATCACGCTTATCAGCAAGATGCGAAGCGGCAAGGAGAGCTTTCTGGCTGCGCTGAGCTCCAGGCAGGCCGACGAAGTCGCGGCCGCGGCTCTGCAGGCGGGGGCGTGGGCCTTTGTGAGCAAACCCGGTCCCACCAGGGAGGTACTTCAGCTTGCAGGCGCCATAAAGCGTCACCTGGGGAGGCCGCGTGAGCTCCCCCGAGCGGCGCAAGCGCCCGCGTTCAAGGTTGTCGCCGCCAAGTGCGCCAGGCCCGGCTGCCAGGCGCAGATGGTATCGATTGTTCCCAAAGTCGAGCTTCAGGGCGGGAAGGCGGACCAGTTTGAGACCACGGTCTACTACCCGAAGAGCGATGATGAACCTTTCTATGATTACAACCTGGCAAGTATTTCAGTGTGTCCGGAATGCTACTGGGCGTTTGACACCGGCGCTAAACCCTCCGCCGTGCCGCAGGCCTTTGCCGCGGAGCCGGCGCTTTTCCGAGTCGCTGCAGCGGCCGACGACACGCTTCTGAGCGACATGCGCACCCCCGAAAGCGCGCTCGTCGCGTACAAACTTGCTATCGAAAGCGAGAGGGTCGCGCTTGAGGCGGGCGACGCGGGACGGATCACCTCCTTTGCCGACCTTCTGCTCAAGGCTGCCGCCGTCGCGCACAGGGCGGGTGATGAGCGCGAACGGGACAAGTTCTTTGCGCAGGCCGAGCGCGTGTGCGCCAGCGCGCTGGCCCTGGAGCCGTGCGGCGCCGTATACCGCGCCGCCTACCGCCTTGTCGCCATTTACATGTTTTTCATGCGCGACCTGGATGCCGCCCGGATATACAAACGGTTTGACGTCCTTGAAAAGCCGCCGGTCGGGAGGATGAAGCCGCGCGATTCAAGAATCCTGGCCAACTGCAGGGCTGCCGCGGCCAACCTCATCGCCGCGAAGAACAACTACCGCCGGGCCAATTACCTCACGGCGCCAAAATGAACGCGCGGCGCGACACTCGCGGCCCACTCGGGTTCCAACAGGCCCGCCGCGAGATGGTAGAGCGCCAACTCGCGGGCAGGGACATCACGGACCAGCGCGTAATCGCAGCGGCGGCAAAGGTGCCGAGGCATATTTTCGTTTCGGAAGAAACGGTTTCTCAGGCGTATGAAGATCATCCACTCCACATAGGCTTTGGCCAGACGATATCGCAGCCGTACATCGTGGCGCTCATGACGCAGGCGCTGGGGCTTTCGCGTGGAGAGCGCGTTCTCGAAATAGGCACGGGAAGCGGCTATCAGACAGCCGTACTTGCCGAACTCGCCGCGCGAGTCTACACAGTGGAGCGCATCCTGGAACTCTCCCTCAGGGCGAAGACGACGCTTGAGAAAATCGGATATGACAATATCGATTACGCCGTTGCAGACGGTTCTGTCGGATGGGCCGAACACGCCCCATACGACGCCATACTTGTCACCGCATCGGCGCCTGAGGTGCCGGAGAGCCTGAAGGCGCAACTTGCCGACGGCGGCAGGCTCGTCTTGCCCGTCGGCGGCGCTTACAGCCAGATACTCAAACGCGTCACCCGCAAGGGGGATTCCTTTGTGACGGAAGACCTCTGCCCCTGTATCTTTGTGAGGCTTATAGGGAAGGAAGGGCACGGCGACGCTTAGGCGATATTTCGCGGCCCACCGCCAACACGGCGAAAACGACAGCGCAAGCAGCCAACGCGAGGCCGAGATTTTTGCGGGTCGGTTCAAATCTGGCCAGTAGTAACGCCGATCCCTCCGGAACATCAACCGCCATAAACGCCCCTGCCGTTGTGACGTGAGGCACCTTGCGGCCGTCCGCGTAGAAATGCCATCCCGGGTAC
>CALMGO010000125.1 GCA_937863625.1 uncultured bacterium | reverse complement strand
TGACCGAACTCTACTGGCGCGTCAAAGGCGAAGATATCCAGCGCGCCTTTATCTCATACAGCGAGTCAGATACAACGCCAGCGCCGTAAAGGCGCCGGACAGCAGGAACGCACAAGGGGCGCCGTCCCGATGAATCGGGACGCGCCCCTTGTCATTTCTCAACGGCTCCAATGGTTCCAGTTTGTTCGTCTTTGCGAAAGGCTGTCGTCCTCTCACTGCCCTGTCATCAGACCCTTGATATCAGCCTGCTCCTCGTCGAGTAGCCTCAGTTGGTCGCGTACGGCCGCGAGCCCGTCCGCGTTGCCGGTCTCTTCATACAGCGACTCAAGTTTCGTGAACGCCATCTTCTGAATCGCGATTCCGACCAGGCGGACAATGACCATCCCTTCCTTGTCACGGTCAAGCAGCCGCCCCAGGCCTGCAGCCGCGTTGAAGTACTTCTGTGCCTTTGCTGTGTCTTTTTCGTCGCGCGCGCTGCCGCCGAGAGCGACCAGTTCCCTCGCAACGGCCCGCATCTTTGGTGATTGTTCCATCACCTGCTCTAATACCTTGCGCTGGTCGTCGTTTGCCAGTGAAATCACCTGTCGCTCGGTCATCGTGAATATATAGTCTTCCCGGCCAAACTCGAAGTCTCCCTCCCAGTCGACGGCAAGGAGCATGTCAATAGCCTCGTTGTTGTTTGCGCTGGTCCAGAGGTCGATTGCCTGCAGGACCTTTTGCGCCGCGGGAGACGCAGTCCCCACGGATGGCTCCGAAGAAGTCTGCCCTGTCAGATACTCTTCAAGGGTTGTTTCGTTTGCCGTCGTGTAACCATCTGGAACGTCCGTGCTGAAAAGCGCCGCGTCAGGACTTTCCAGAATCGTGAAATTCCTGAGCGTCAGTGATACCGGCTGTTGCGTCTCTTTGTCCTCCTGCCATACAACCTCAACGGTGAGCGGCGCGTGCGTCTTTGCATCGGCCCATACTGTAATCATCTCGGTGGCGGCGTCGTGGTTCTCGGCCACTCGAAATCCCTCTGCCGACACCCCGGCTATCTCCCTCTTTCCGAGGTCCGTCTCTTTCCCGGCCCGCAGGTTCCACAGGTTCTCTATCGAACGCCCCGGAAGCATGAGAAACCCTGCAGCCCACAGGTCCTTCAACTCGTTCTCCTCCACCCTGAACGCCGTCTTGAACTGTTCGAAGATAACTAGCGCCTTCCCGGTGCTTGCATCTACAATACTCGTGATTGTCCTCGCGCCATTGCGTTGCTCCAGCCGCATCTTTCCCGGCTCAAGCACCATGCACGCGAGTGACGTGCCTGACCCGTCCGGCAAGGATATGTCCATCTCGAACTCGTAACTCGTGGTCTTCAACCGGTCCAGCACGCTCGCAAACGCCGCCGAAGGCCCTTTGTCTCTTGCTGTCATTGCGACGAAGATGACGATAACCGCTACTGCTGCGACAGCAGCCGACGCGGCGATCTTTATTATTCGACGACTCATAATCGTCCTCCCTTGCATCCACTTGTTCGCCCCTGCTGTGGCCCGTGATTCAAGAAGCGTTATCTCTTCGCTGTGTTTCGCCTTCCATGCCGCGGCGTCAAACTGCGCCTCTTCACGCCCCATCGCACGGCGCATGGCATTCTCGAAGGACTTATCTTCCTGTTCCGGCTTCATGACAACCTCCCGTCCCGCTGTCGCTCCAGATGCGCCTTCACGGCCTCCTTTGCGCGCCGAAGCCTTCCGTGAACGGCCTCTGGTGTCGTCGCCAATAGCGACGCAATCTCTTCATAACTCAGTTCGTTTCGATACTTGAGATAGAGCAATTCCCGCGACTCGGCGGGAAGCCTCTCTATGGCGTCCCGCACGGCCGCGACTTGCGCGTCTTCCTCGCAGTTGTCCGCGGCCATGTCCTTGTCGCTCAACTGTTCCATATCCGGGTTGCGGCGAGACATGTCTATCGCTTCGTTGCGGCATATCGCCATCAGCCACTCGCCGACCCGCCGTGGGTCCTTCAGACTGTCGATTTTCCGGCATGCCTTTGCCAGAGCCTCTTGTGCGGCATCCTCGGCAAGATGTCCGTCCCGCAGAACGGCGTGCGCAACCGTTACCAGAGCCGCATAATACCGCCGGCACAGTATCACGAAACTGTCAGCGTCACCGCGTATCGAGGCGGCTGCGAGTTCCTCATCGGACCTGTCTGTCAAACCGGTTCCTTTCTGATGCCCGGACTGCTTTGCCATGGCTTCATTTTAATAGACTGGACCTGACTGTGAAACGGGACGCGGAAAATGAAAACAGTACGCTATATTTCGGGTAAGTGCCGTCATGCAGTGTGAATGAGGATTTCTTCGCGTTGGAGGGAATGCAGGCGAAATGTCGTGAGGGGCTTTTAGTGATTATCCAAGCAGTCCGTATTTCTCGATGACGCGCGAAGCGTTATTGTAAAGGACGTCTTGCGTTTTGTCCGCCCAGCCGATTGATTCGAGCATGGCTCTCTGGTTTTCGTATTCCTCGTGCCCGTCGGTGCCGTCTTCCCACGGAGGAAATATCCCGTCAGTTCCCATCAGGAGGCGTTCGTGCGGCATCCCGCGGACAAACTCCGCCGCGTGGCTGAAGACCCACCGGCTCTGCCCCGGCGTCGTGTCGAGATACACGTTGGGCGTTCGCGTCGTGTACATGATGCCTTCGATAAATCCGTCAATCCCGCCCATGTGGGCCATCACAAAAAGCGTTTCCGGAAATCTTCTGAAGAGTTCCTCAAACCGCCCTGGCCTGGCATATTTGGTTGACGAAACTGCCTTTGAACCCAGCCATCCGCAGTGCGAGAGAATCCCATATCCCAACTCGGCAGCCTTTTCGAAAAAGGGCAAATACGCGCGATCGTCGGGATAGTATCCGAGGTTTGGAAAGAGTTTCACAATCCGGCATCCTGCGTCGTGAAATCTTGCGAGGTCGTCGATGGCGTCCTTCTCGCGCGGGTCAAAATACGGCCCTGCGACGATTCTGCCGGGGGCGAGTTTCTTGAGCGCCAGCACTCGGTCGTTGCCGTCCTCGTGCCGGGGGATGCCGAGGGAGAAAACCTTCTCGATGACGTACCGGTCCATGAAATCAAGCGTCTTGCCGACCTCGGCAAGGTCAAAAAAGGGGTGCGTATGCACGTCAATCAGTTTATGGTTCATCGCATCACCCCTGTGGTGCTTTCATAGCGCTTTAGCGGTGCGCCGGTGCTCCACCCCTCGGAAACGCATCACACAAGCAGACCGAAGAGAGTCGTACTATGGCGCGTTCATGGCGCTTATATGAGTCGAATATCTACCTCTGTAACCTACGGGTGCTCCGGTAGATCACTACCGCCACGGAGGTCTTTACGATGTCGCCGATGATGAATGGAACATAGCCCATCATTGCCGCCTTGGCAATACTCACGTCCAGAACGACCTTGAGCCACAGCGTCCCGAAGGCCAGAATTATAAAAGACCCCCCGAAAAAGGCCGCCGTCTGCCAGCCGATTTTTGTCGCACGCCTGACGGCAAATCCGACGAAGATCGCCGCAAGGAAAAACCCTGCAAGGTATCCACCCGTCACGCCTGAGAAATACGCAAGTCCCGTCCCCGCGCCCGCCTTCGCAAAAAGCGGAATGCCAAACGCCCCCAGCGCCAGATATCCTGCGACGGCCAGCGCGCCTTCAGCCGGCCCCAAAAGAGCCCCGGCCAGCACGACAAAAAGCGTCTGCAGCGTAATCGGCACCGGCGTTATCCCGATGGCGATTTTCAAATGCGCGCCTGCGGCGATAAGGCCGATGAAGCCGAGAATTCCGAGAATCCTCAAAGCAAGCGGCCTCGCGATGCTTCGCGTTCTGGAAACGGCTTCGAGCGTATTGGATTTCATCTGTGTCATCAATTTGCCCCTTGTGGAACTTTCCTTTGCGGCCCTCGCGCGGGCGCCCTCGAAACATCTTTCGGCATGCCGTCAAGCACGACTGTAGATATGTTAGGCGGCGAGGATGTTTTTGCAAGGGGCAAGCGAAACGCCCGGTGCATCCGCGCCCGTGCGAATAACAGAGTTTCAGGCGCTGGCGGGATGCCGCAAGAGTCTTCGTCAAGGCGGCCCTTCGGCCTGGACTTCCTCCAGCGCGGGAAGAACGACCTGGTGCGCGTAACGAATGCTGTCACGCATGAGCCAGCCGAAAACCGTCAGAGCGATTATCAGCGCAACAAGGGCCGTCCAGTGGCGCGGGAGAAACCTGCGGACGACCGGCGCGTAAACGATGGTGCCGAGAAGTCCGACGATGATGACGATGGCGTCGAAACTCGCGCGCCCCCAGTAGTTGCCGCTCAAAAAAAGCCACATGCCGAATTCATCAAAGGTGAGGGCCAGCCCGATGCCGTAAAGAACGGAAACAATCCGTAGCGGCGTTCCATGCTGCTGCCAGAGCAAAAGGTATGCGCCTACACCGGCGAGCAGGAAAATGCCGAAATTAAGGTGATGGACATGCGTGCCTTTGACATGGACAAAGAGGTCCGGGATACGCCGTGTCATGATGAGAAGAACAGCAGTCCTCATTATCACGAACGTCAGAACGAAGGAGTACAACACACGTCTCGCCGTGACTCTGTCAATCATCTTGCAGTCCTCAAGTATCTCCCGCGGAGCCAGAGAGCCCTTTAGATATTATAATAGCGGCGGTCGCGGCGTCATCAGCAATTGACCGGCGCTTTCTCGGCGAAGGGGCAAAAGGCGAGCCTACTTCGCAGTGGCGGGGAGTTTTGTTCTTGCAGGGGGGCGGTTTGGACGGAACATAGTCGGCGGCAATCGTAACTGGGAGAATTCCTGCATGGCGCTTGTACTCATGTATCACAACGTCGTTGAAGGCGATAAGGAACGCAGGGTATTTCATCCGGCTCACAGGCCGTATGTTTTGACGCGGAGTGAATTTGCCGCGCATATTGATACTGCGCTCGAACGCGGGTGGAGATTTCTCTCCGTGGACGAGGTGTATTCGAATGCATGGCGGGAGAAGAAGGCGCTGCTTTTGACGTTTGACGACTCGTGGGAGAATCACGTTGCGACGGATGTGATGGAGGAGAGGGGCATCAGAGGGGTGTTCTTCCTCAACAGCGGCGAACTCGGCTGGGAAGGCAGGATGTCGGCGGATGAGGCGGCAGGCATGTCCGCGCGGGGACATGAAATCGGCTCTCACAGCGTGAAGCATGAATTTCTCTCGCGGCTTGACGACGCGACATTGAGACAGCGCCTCAGCGAAAGCAAAGGAACCCTTGAGGAAGTATGCGGGAGGGAGGTGCGGTTTC
>CALMGO010000124.1 GCA_937863625.1 uncultured bacterium | reverse complement strand
TGAAGGCGCGGTTGTGGCGGTCAACGCGTTTTCATTCGGAGGACAGACCTCCACTCTCGTCCTCCGGGCATATCAAAAGGTGCAATAAGCAATGGCCGAACAAAGACGCAGAGTAGTCATCACGGGTGTCGGCGCGGTAACGCCGATGGCCTCCAACGTCGAGGACACCTGGAAGGGCATCCTTGCGGGCAAATCCGCAATCGCGTCCACTACGCTTTTTGACGCGTCAACTTTCCCGACGACCTTCTCCGGCCAGGTCAGGGATGAGGAACTGGTAACCCGCTTTGACGCCGACGCGGAACTCAAGTTCTCCGGCCGTAACGTGCGCTTCGCGCTCACCGCGGCCCAGCAGGCCTTTGAGGATGCGCATCTTCACAGCGCGGAAATCGACAAACGCAGGATGGGCGTCTACCTCGGAGCGGGTGAGGGACCGCCGGATTTCGTAAAATTCGCCCAGATGCTCTGTGAGACGTGGACCGGTACGGCCGTTGACACGCCGGCTTTCCTGAAACTGGCGACCGAGCACTTTGAAAACCTCACCGAGGTCTTCCAGGAGCCCAATGTCCCCGCCGGGCTTCTCGCGAGAAAGTTCTCCGCCCTCGGACCCAATATGACGTGCCTTACCGCGTGCGCCGCCTCCAGCCAGGCCATCGGCGAGGCGGGCTGCGTCATCCGAAGGGGCGACGCGGACGTGATGATAACCGGAGGCGCGCATTCGATGCTGCACCCCTTCGGGCTGGCCGGGTTCAACCTCCTCACCGCCCTCTCGCGGAGAAACGACGCCCCCGAAAAAGCCAGCCGCCCCTTTACCAAGGACCGCGACGGATTTGTCCTGTCGGAAGGCTCCGCCATGCTCGTGCTCGAGGAACTCGAACACGCCAAAGCCCGAGGCGCTCGGATATACGGCGAACTCCTCGGATACGGCACAACCGGAGACGCCTACCGCGTCACCGACATGCACCCCGAGGGCCGCAGCGCCAAATCCGCCATGCGGATGGCCCTCGCCGACGCAGGCGTGTCGCCGGAGGACGTGGACTACATCAACGCGCACGGGACGTCCACGGATGTAAACGACCGTGTGGAGACGGTGGCGATAAAGGAAGTATTCGGCGAGCACGCAAAGAGCCTGCCCGTATCCAGCACAAAAAGCAGCATCGGGCACTTAATCGCTTCCGCGGGCGCGATAGAGGCGATCATATGTCTTCTCGCCATAAGAGACGGCATTCTCCCGCCGACGATCAACTATGACACCCCCGACGAAGCTTTGGACCTTGATTATGTCCCCAACTCGGCGCGCAAGGCGACTGTGAGGATTGCGCTCTCCAACTCTTTCGGCTTCGGCGGCCAGAACGTGTCGATAGCGTTGGGCAGGTATCCGCTATAGGCCGGGAGGACGCTAAGTGGGCGACAGGTCTCGCGTTCTCATACGCCCGGCTGATTACGACTGCCTCGATACGGTCGTCGAAGAGGCATTCGAGGCGTTTGCAGTCGACGTGACCGGCAAAAAGGTCCTCGTCAAGCCGAACCTCCTTTCGGCGAGGTCCCCCGAAAAAGGCGTTACCACCCATCCGGCTCTCGTCGCTGCGGTCATAAAATCTCTCGAAAAGCGCAACGCTCGCGAGATAGTCGTCGGCGACAACAGCGGCATGAGCGGCTACGGCGAAAACGACGCCGTTGCGGCCAAGACCGGCGTCCTGGGCGCAGCGGGAAAATACTTCAGGAACCTCGGCCTCTCCCCCGTCCGCGTGCCGCTTCATAATCCCCATGCAAGCGAGGTGG
>CALMGO010000123.1 GCA_937863625.1 uncultured bacterium | reverse complement strand
GAACGTCATGCGCATTGCGCCAAAGATGTCGCACCAATGGCAGCAGTCAGCGTTGGCCATTCGCAGGAGGACCACGGCGTTATTCTGCGGGGTACTGGTTCTCGTGTCGTCGGCGGCCGGGGACATCGTCTTCGGAAAGTTTCCGCTGTCGCTCAAGTTCTACAACCCCAGGTCGCCGGCATACTGGCGGCACATCTATGTACGCAGCGACCGTGCAAAGTATTTTGTCGAGGACATTTTGCCGATGATACCGGAGAGGACGAAGGTCTCGGCTTCACAGTTTCTGGCGACAAGGTTTACTCACCACGGTGCAGCGCATGTGTACCCAAGGGGGCTCGATGAGGCTGACTACGTCGTGCTTGAGGCGAATGAACCGGACCAGTTTTCGTACAGTTACAATGTTTCGCCTGTAATCGACGCGCCGGTAATAGAGGGGTTTGTACTGACGAGCGCTAAGAACGGCATTTACGCCTTCAAGCGAGATACGGCAAGCACGGTGGATATTTCGAAGTGAAGAACAGCTATCCAGAGCAGTCGACGCTGATAGGAAAGATGATTTATCTCGTGCCCGGAGCTGCAGGAGCGGGCGCGGGTGCGCTTGTCAACCTGGCGCTTCGGTCGAAGGACGTGGCAGACCAGTTCTGGCGCGGGGCGCACGTGGACGCATTGAGCGCGCCGTCACCGGGATGGATAAACTGTGCGGCCATTGCTGCGGCGCTCTCGGTGTGGGTTGCGGCGGCATACGCTCTGCGGCGCAACGGCGGCATGGCCGAGGCGCTGAGGCAAACGGCGGCGGCATTTGCCCCGGCGCTCTCGATTCTGGTAATGGTAGCGATGGTTAGTTACGAGGTCTTTCCGGCGATAATCGTTTTTGTGCGGCATGCGGTGGTTCTGTCAGTGGCGGGACTGGCAGGTATATTGGCGTTTCAAGCGGCGGCACGGAGGCCGCACGACACTCTCGCCACGCGCCAAGGCAGATTAAAGGCAACAGCGGTCGTGTGGACTTCGGCGGGCGCGTACTGGGCGGTCTTTTCGACGATGGGAATCCTGCAGTACTACAGCCTGCGGATATCATATACGGACACGGCCGATTGGGAGCAGATGCTCTGGAATACGCTTCGCGGGCGATTTCTCGCGACGAGCGCATTTGACCACATGTTTTTCGGAGAGCACGTGCAGTTCATCCAGCTGGCGCTTCTGCCATTGTACTGGCTCGCGCCCAGTCTAATAACGCTCATGATCGCCAAGTCGGCGGTGCTGGCGTCTGGAGCATTTCCGGTGTATCTACTCGCAAAGCGCAGGCTTGGCTCGGAGGCAGCGGGCGCGTGCTTTGCGGTGGCATATCTACTGTATCCGGCAATGCAGTACACTGACCTCGAACTGGCGGCCAATACATTCAGGCCGGTCGTCTTTGCGATACCGGCGCTGTTGTGGGCGGTGTACTTTCTCGAGACGCGACACATGGGGGGGCTCATAGCGGCGGCGGCGGTAGCACTGGCGACAAAAGAAGAGATGGCGCTGCCGGTGGCGATGTTAGGCGTGCTGCTGATTATAGATAAGCGGCGAGTGTGGGGAGCGGCGTTCTTCTCTGTGGGGCTTTTGTGGTTTCTCGTGAGCGTCCTGTGGGTGATACCGCACTTTCGCGGCGAGCCGACGCACATGACAAAGTACTACCTCGATTTCGGCGATAGCGCGAGCGTCGCCGGGATAGTGATTCATATACTGAAACATCCGTTTCACGCGCTGGCGGTGTGCTTCAGGCCGCTCAAGATCGACTATCTGCTGCTGCTAATGGCTCCTCTGGCGCTCAGGCCGCTATTTTCGTGGCGGATGCTTCTGGTGATGCTGCCGTCGCTTGGGACGACGCTTCTGGCGAGCCGGGAGCCGTCCTTTACCATCAACTATCACTACCAGGCGTCACTCGTGCCGCTTCTATTAGCGGGGGCAGTATATGGAAGCGAGAACTGTGCTGGATTTGTGTCGGGGCTGGGATTTCTGGGTAGGGTCCTCGACCAGGACGCCAGGAAACGCGCGGCAGTCGCGGGGTTTGCAGTGCTTGTGCTCACGGCGAGCCTTGCCGGCAACGTACTCTACGCGAAGAGCCCGATTTCGCTTCTTTTCTACAACAGCGATATCAAGACCACGTACTGGCGAAACATGTACGTACCGGGGGAGAGGGCGAGGGTCTTCTTTGAAGAAGTGCGGCCGCTTGTACCGCCGGAGGCGTCGGTGAGCGCGAGCGAATTTGCGGCGACATATTTTGCGGCGCGGCAGGAAGACTACGCTTACCCTGAGGGTGTCGGAGAGGTGGAATACGTGGTGCTCGACATCCGGGAATGGTGGTTTGACAAGGCGATAGACCCGCCCGGGTACGAGCGAATCTATGAAAAGGAAGGATTTATCGTGTATCGCAAGGCCGTGACGGCCGAAACAGACAAGGTATTGTGAGGCGTTTGCGCCTTGGTGTAGATTTGAGTATGGGCTGTACTGCGCGTGTGGTATCTAACGGGGAAAGAAATGGCAAACCAGGAACGTTCGATGTTGAGCAACTTCAGCGACAATGACACATGGCGCGTGTTTCGGATAATGGCGGAATTTGTCGAAGGTTTTGAGACTCTCTCGTCAATAGGGCCGGCGGTCAGCGTCTTTGGAAGCGCGCGCACCGCCCCTGATGACCCGTATTACAAGAAGGCTGTCAATTTGGGGAAACTGCTGGCGCAGAGCGGCTTTGCAGTGATAACCGGCGGCGGGCCGGGGATGATGGAGGCGGCCAACAAGGGGGCCAAGGAGGCGGGCGGCATGTCGGTGGGGCTTAATATCCTGCTGCCGCATGAGCAAAAGGGCAATCCGCACGTCAATGTTCAGATGGATTTTCACTATTTCTTTGCGCGCAAGATGATGTTTGTAAAGTACGCGAGCGCGTTTGTGGTCATGCCGGGCGGATTCGGGACGATGGATGAGTTTTTCGAGGCGCTGACGCTCATTCAGACAAACAAGGTCCAGCGGTTCCCTGTGTATCTTATCGGGACGGAATACTGGAAGGGGCTTCTGGACTGGTTCAAAGACACGATGGTCTCTGAGAAGTGCATAAGCCCGGAAGACCTGGACATATTCAAGATGTCCGACGACGAAGAAGAGGTCGTGCGGGACATCACGCGGCAATATGTAGCACAGGAATACGCGGCCAACCGGGGGCAATAGGCTCCGGCAGGCATTACGAAGAGGTCGGGCGCATCGACCATCACATCCTGTTCTCCATGTGACTCCGGTAACCGGACGGACGTTAACCCTCTACCACATCTAAAATCGCTGCTTCCAACCAATATTTCCATACTTTCCTTGAAAATTTGTCAGAACTGCCCCTATAATGCCGCCTTCATGGGGGGTAAGTCACCTTGCCCTATTCTGTCAAACCGCAGAGGAGTGCTCGCATGGAGTACAATTTGCTCGAAGAGTCGTGGATACCCGTATTGTATCACGACGGACGATGGGAACGCGTGGGAATCAAGCGCGCACTTACGGAGGCGGGGCGAATTCGGGCAATAGCAGCTCCAAATCCTATGGACCGCGTAGCGATTTTCAGATTCCTGCTTGCGTTACTCTACTGGTGCAGGGGAAACCCGCCCGACGAAGACGCTATTAAGGAAATGGACTCATTTCCTGCAGAGCGGTTCACCAAACTTGATGAGAACAGAAGCTGTTTCGATCTATTTGGGGAAGGGAGCCGGTTTTATCAGGACTCAACCGCGCAAAGGGTGCGCCCGGCTACCGACCTGCTTCAGGAAATACCCGCTGGGAACAACTTCTGGCACTTTCGGCACTCCACCGACACCGTGGACGGTCTTTGTGCCGCTTGTTGCGTTCTTGGACTGCTTCGCTTGCCATTGTTTTCCGTAAGCGGTCTACCCGACCTCATGGCAGGGATTAACGGTACACCGCCGGTCTACGTCATCCCCTGGCGCAACTCACTGAGGGACACTCTCAAGGCAAACTGGACACCGTGCAGCCAAATAGGCGTTCCTGCATGGGTTGATGCAGACATACGTCCGACATCTGGACAGGAGGTGCCTCTTCTCACGGGCTTGACGCTCTTGCCCAGGCATGTGTGGCTTCATGAGCCGGAACCTTCGGGCACGTGCATAGCGTGCGGATTGACAAAGACGGCCATCATCCACACGTGTGAGTTTCAAAGTGCTGGAAGACAGGAGAACAACCTATGGCGTGATCCTCACGTTGTATATTCGGACGGCACTCCTCGGCGAAAGGCAAAGGCGCCAGACCCGACTGCGGCGGGCAAGTTCCAGATGGATCGCCCCTGGCCCGAGTTGCTTGCACGCATCGTCGAGGCAGCCAATACCAGCACTGAAGTCGGCAACGCTTCGGTCCTCTTAGTCGGATTTGCCACGCGTCAGGCGCTGAACCTTGACGCGTGGGAACGAGTCGTGCACGTGCAGACGGGAGTGTCTGATCGCGAAGCATCGGCAGTGGCGCTGCGTCACTGGCAGAAGCAGGGAACCGGCCTTGCATCAGCCGTCACGCGCAAAGTCGCGCCCAAAGGCGGCAAGAAGACGCCGGGCAGCCACGCTGACGTACACTCAGTTGTTGGGTCTATCCGCCCAAACATCGAGCATACGGTGTCAAAGGAAATCGGCGCGCTAATTGTGCCTGATAATGCCGCGTGGGATCAGGCGACGCTCGAATACCGCCCAATGATGGCAGCAATTGCGCG
>CALMGO010000122.1 GCA_937863625.1 uncultured bacterium | reverse complement strand
GCGAGGCTGATGTGCGGCTCGCCGATAACGGCCACCACCTCAGCTGGCGTCATTCCCTGGGTGAGCCTGCCGAGGTCACTCACCGTTGCTGCGCCCGGCTTGTAAACCACGACGCACAAGAACACCACGAGAAACGCGGCAATCGCAGCGAAGAACGCCACATTCATCGATATGTATTTACGCTTTGACGGCCAACCTTCGCCCATGGGGCCTCCCTGTCGCCTGTACTCTTGCCGCAATCATACACACGTCATCGTCCCGCCTGCCACCGTAAAAGCATGATTTACGCTCTCGTGACACAAAAACGTTTTCTTCCCGTTATACTAATGTTACGGTTAAGATGTGCAAAGCGTGCACTGTGCCGAAAGGATATGTCGAAAGGGGGACATGATGATGACGCGAAACCTCACACTTGCCTTGCTGGTACTTGTCGCGGGGCTGGCCGCGCCTGCGTGTGCCGATGACGTGCGAAATGACACCGTCTCAGGCCTCGTTATCGCCGCGTATTTCGGAGG
Source organism: uncultured bacterium (assembly GCA_937863625.1). Classification (GTDB taxonomy): domain Bacteria; phylum Planctomycetota; class DG-23; order SLPQ01; family SLPQ01; genus CALMGO01. The sequence continues at coordinate 4,217 of CALMGO010000122.1, read as the reverse complement.
CAGCGATTTCAGCGGACGGGACGCCTCGACCGAGGCGCCGCAAGATAACGGAGCCTCGAGTCTCATCACCGCCGCGCCGACAGACGATACGAAGACCGTCGACCGCCTAATCACCGCCGCGTCGACGGGCGATATGGGCTCTATCGAACAGATTCTCGCTGCCGAACCGGCGCTCGTGAACTCGCGCGACCGCCTCAAGAATACGCCGCTCCATTACGCCGCCTTGAACGGCCACCCTGAGACCTGCCGGCTGCTTGTGTCACTCGGCGCCGATGTCAACGCCCGCGGTCAGCTTGGCGCCGCGCCCCTCCACTGTGCGGCCCGCCAGGGGCATAAAGACACAGCCCGCGCGCTTATCGAGTCGGGCGCAGATATTAACGCCATGTGCGATCTCGGCCATACTCCTCTGCATCTTGCAGCCGAGAACGGCCACGAAGGCCTCGTCACCTTTCTCCTGCTGCGCCGCGCCGACCCCAATGCAATCGCCGGCCCCGGCGCGCGCAGTGTGCTGTCCGTCGCCGTTGAGAGTCTCGCCGGCAGTCCGGAGGCCTTCCGCGGTGCTGCGGCAACTGCGCCACTTTCCGGCCGGACGGGTTACCGCGACATCATCGACGTTCTTCTCGAAGCGGGCGCCGACCCCGATGTCGGCCTGTCAAGCCTTGCCATCGCTGTGAGATTTCGCCAAAGGGATATCGCAGAAAGACTGTTGAAAGAAGGGGCGGCCCCGTCCGTTCCTGAAAGATACGGCTGGACGGCCCTTCACTGGGCCGCCGCCAACGGCGATATGTCCTTTCTACTAAAGGCGTGTCTTGACAAAGGCGCGGACGTTGACATCCTCGACGATGCCGCAAACACTCCTCTTCACTGGGCGGCCGCGGCCGACAAGGCCCATGCTGTGGACGTGCTCCTTTACGCCGGGGCGGATATCGAGGCGGCCAACGTCAACGGCCGCACCCCGCTTCACCTGGCCGCTGAGACGGTAAGCACGGCTGCCGCGCGCGTGCTGCTTGAGAGAGGCGCCAATGTCAACGCTCTTGACACGTGGTCCTCGACACCGCTTCATCGCGTCTTCACCCACGGCGACACGCCGCCCGACGAACAGAAGTTCAAGTTCGTAGCGCACCGAGCAGAATTCTTCTCCCCGCCGATGCTTGAAAACCCGCTTGTCACGCCGGACACGCGGGCGGAGGTCGTGAAACTGCTCATCGACGCAGGTGCCGCCCCCGCCGCAAAGGACCGGGGCGGCATGACTCCCGCCGACCTCGCGCGAGCGCGAGGGATTGAATACCCATTGTCGTCACCCACCCCTCAAAAATAGGGGCTGCTCTGATGACACCGAGGCACACTGTCATTCAATATATTGAACATTTGTCTAAATAGGGACAGTCCCTATTTAAGTGGCGTAACTAAGCCGTGTGCGGCGTTTGCGTGGGTCAGTGCGCCTAAAGGGAAGAGACTTCATCGTCCGGCGCGAGCACTTCGGCCATCTCGATTAAAAACAGCCTTCGTATCGCGTCATAGCCGGTGTCGTTGGGGTCTTCGAGATTTTCGTAGTACCAGTATGAGGGGTCGTCTGCGTGGTAATGGGCGTTTCGCCTGTCGCGCGCATGTATGCCGTGTCCGAGAAACGCGCTCTCGATATCGACCATGTGCACATTCTTTCGCGCCGCGGCCGCTCGCGCGATAACGCCGTTCATCTCGCCAAGTATCACGCGGCCGTCCTTCCACGCGGGAAGAGGCAGCCCCGCGTGCTCAATGTCGCCGACGCCGTCGGTAGGGTCATAGATATTCGCGAGAAATATCTCGCATCCGCCGGGAAACTTCGCCGTCACGCCATCGAGAATCGCGGCGAGGCGCGTCTCGTACGCGGCTATCCACGGCTGTGCCTGTCCGAGCGTCGCTCCGTACATGGCGCCGTCGCGCGGAGGCGTCGCGCCGTAGTCGTGAATGACGTCGTTGCCGCCGCTCGTGATTACGACCACGCCAAACGTATCTTCGCCGCAATCCGCCATCCTTTCGACCTGGTACGTGAGATGTTGTATCGACGTGGAGTACGACTGCGAGATGTTGTGCGCGTGAAGCCCCGGAAATACCGCCCCCAGACTCACGCCTTCCATTTCCGGCGCGTCGCCCGGCGGGTTCGCGACGAGCATGTCGAAATACGACCGCCCCTCGCTTGCACCGTATCCGTCGGTAATCGAGTCACCTATGCCGACGAGCACCACCTTGCCATCGCGCCATGGCCGGGTAAATGCGCCTTTCGGGACGGCCGGCAATATCGGGTTTGCCGCCTCCCTGCATCCCGCGATGGCGACGACCATAAGAATAATCGCCGTTGCCGCGCGAAGCCTTGTTCTTTTCGCCCCTATATCACTGGCCACGTTTTCCCCCCGTGACAGATATCCCTGATTACTTCCACTATAGATACGTCCCGGGGGCTTTTTTGTTCACGGAAAATTCCCGCGCGGCGTTTTGTTTGTCCACATGCCGTGGATTTCGCTTGCGCGGGCGCGCGCGGCCAATTGTAATCGGACGAAGGAAATACGTTCCCCTACAGGAGTGCATCACATGGCAGAAGAAGTCCGCTATCACATGCTTCGCCCGTCGCAGATAATCGCCCGTCGCAAGGCCTGCCCCGTGGCCTACATCCCCATCGGCACCATCGAGTGGCACGGCCACCACAACCCTACGGGGGCCGACACTCTGCAGGCCGAGGGTCTCGCCGAAATGTGCGCAGAGAAACTCGGGGGGCTTGTCTTCCCTTCGCTCTACTACGGCGAGAGCCGCAGCGAGGCCCTCATGGAGGCCGTATCTCGCGACAGGGAACTCATCGCCCGCGAGATGGAACTGCCCTGGGATAATTTCTCAGTTGCAAGACAGCCGTTCAGCCCCACTGAGCAGGTGACCAATTATCACAAACTGCTCCTGCACATTCTGACTGAGGCGGAGACGCTCGGGTTCAAGGTCGGCGTTCTCGTCGCCGGGCACTATCCGCTAATCGACCACTGCCGCAGTGTGGTGCTGCGATTCAACCAGCGCGAATTTTCTAAATACGATGGCATGCTCGCGTGGGCGTGCGTGGATTATCTTCTCGTCGCCGACAAATACGAGGTCGCAGGCGACCACGCAGGCGGCTGGGAGACATCACATGTCATGGCGCTTCACCCGGAGACGGTGGACCTCTCGACGCTTCCTCCCAAAGGCGGCAAACTGATCGGCGCAGGCGGAGCGATGGAGCCGCAGGATTCAAACGCGCAGTTCGGCCGCGAGACGCTCGAAGCCGCCGCGGATATCGCTTGCAAAGAGGTCGAGCACCGGCTCGAGCATCCCGAGATGTACCGCAAGCACGGCCTGTCTCTCAGTGAGGGTCTCTGGAAAAAGGGCGCGTCAGGTTTCAAGGGGGCATTCGAGGGGCGAAAGTAAACCGGCGTGATATACATTAAAGGGAGCCTTTCGTGGCGAAATTCAAACTGAGAATTGCCAACACCGACTCAACCGACCTCGCGCAGTACGACGCCCTCGCGGCAACCGCCAAGCGCGCGGGCTTTCACATGATGGCGTGCGGCGGTCTCGCCGAACTCACGCAGGACCAGATGGCCGACCGCGACGATTCATGGGTGCGTTTTACCGCGCTAAACGCAGGCATCACCAAGTTTGTCGAGACGTCAATCGTGAGCGGCGTCATCTCGAAATCCCACATCGACAAGAACGCTGCGCTCATCGCCGAGAAATCGAAAATACTCGCGCGCCACGGGCTCAAAGGGTATTTCTTTGCGCTCGAACCGCAGTGGCTCCCAGAGTCCTTTTACGAGAAGCATCCGCAGCTGCGCGGCCCCCGATGCGACCACCCGGGTGTAGCGCGCAGCAAGTATTATGCCCCTTGCCTCGACCAGCCGGAGATCCTCGCGCACTACCGCGAAGGGGTGAGACGCTTGATGGAGATAGCGCCGGAAATCGGCGTCTACTCCGTCTGGACCAACGACTCCGGCGGCGGCATCTGCTGGGGCTCGGGACTCTACTCGGGGAAGAACGGCCCGCAGTTCTGCAAAGACGTGTCCTTTGGCAAGCGTATCCGCAAGTGGCTCGACTCCATCATTGCTGGCGCAGGTGACGCAGGCCGCGACATCGAGACATTTCTCATCCCCGTCCATTTCAGCCCCGACGAAAAGCGCTCCACGCTCGAGTCGCTCCCGCGAAAGGCGCGCCTTATCATCGAG
>CALMGO010000121.1 GCA_937863625.1 uncultured bacterium | reverse complement strand
GCTTAGCAGGGTCGGACAAAAACACTAAAGGAGACAGGCAATGCTCAAATCTGAAGTGCGGCGAGAAAACGGCCTATCGACGATATACGTCGATGGGAAACCGGTGTGGCCGATGACATTTTGCTCGCGGCACAACGATGACGCGCAGTACATGAAGAACCTGCAGAATGCGGGGATAAAGATATTCTGGCCGTTCTGCGACACGGACTGGCAGAGGCCTGGAGGCTTTGAAGCACTGAAGGCGAAGTGCGATTTGCTTCTGGCCGGGGACCCGGAATCACTCATCATGGTGCGGGTATCGCTCAACCCGCCGGCCAAGTGGCTCAAGGACAATCCGGGCGAGATGGTGACATTTGAAAACGGGGCGACGCATTTCTTTAACCCGAAGGACAAGAAATTTCCGGGATACTCGGCGGTGCGCAACGAGTACAACGGGATAGGCGATTACTCGATGGCGTCGGACAAGTGGATAGCCGACGCTTGCAAGGCGCTGGATGAATTCATCGACAAGATAGAGGCGTCGAGCTTCGGGCACCGGGTGATGGGATACTTTTTCAACGCGGGCGGGACGGAAGAGTGGTACTACGGGAAGACGCAGGACAGGTCGAAACACTGCATGGGGTTTTCGGATGCATTCAAGCGGGCGTTTACGCGCTTTCTAATGGATAAGTACTGCGGCGACGTGGAGAAACTACGCAAGGCGTGGGGCAGGCCGGAGGCGACGTTCGAAAATCCGCCGATACCGTCGTGCAAAGAGAGGTATCTGTCGCGCACGATGACGGAATATGAGATAGAGCGCAAGCCGCACAAGGCGGATTTCGGGTCGTTTCTGGATCCGGACAAGTCGCAGTGGATAGCGGACTTTTACGAGGCATGGAACGCGGGGACGGGATACAGCCTGCTCGCGGTGTCGAAGTTCGTGAAGGACAAGACGCAGCGAAAGGCGCTGGTGGGGGCATTTTACGGGTGCCAGGGGTGCGTGCTCTTCCAGGACTTCGGGACGTCCAAGACGTCGATGGCGCTAATGAGCCCGGACGTGGACTTTCTATCGGCGCCGACGAACTACGAAGACAGGGTGCTGGGCGGCGGAGCGGGATTTACCAACCCGATAGACTCGATGCACCTGCGCGGGAAGGTGTGGGTAAATGAGGACGACAACGGGACATGCCTCCAGGCGCGCAGCCGCTGGGCACGATGCCTCCAGACAAGAAACGTCGCGGAGGATATCGAGATTATGAAGCGGGATTTCGCACGCGACCTGTGCGAGGACGCGTACGCATGGTGGTTTGAGAACTCCGGGGTCGACAAGTGGTGGGACCATCCTGATTTCTTCCCGGTGCTGGCCAGGATGCAGGAAGTGATGAAGGAGTACTACCTTGCCGGAAGGTCGAAGAACAGCGAGATATGCTGCCTCTATGACGAGGAATCGATCTGGTACACGGACAACGAGACGTGCAAGGACGCGTTTCAGTTCAATAAAATCCTGGAACTGCCGAGGATAGGCGCGCCGAGCGACCACTACTTCCTCGAAGACGTCCTGCTGGCGGATTTCCCGGCGGACAAATACAAGGTGTTTGTCATATTCAACGCTGCGTACATAAACGACGCAAAGCGGCGGGCGATCGACGCGAAACTCAAGAAGAACGGCAACGCCGTAGTGTGGGTTTACGCGGCGGGATTCATGCAGCCGGGGAAGAAACCCGCTATATCGATGGACTACGCTTCGGAACTGTCCGGCATCACGCTCGCGTCGCAGAACATAACACATGACCTTTCGTGGCTCTTAACCAACGACAGGCATGCCTACACGAAGGGGCTGTCGAAGGACGCATTGTGGGGGCTGTACCGCAGGCCGATGTTTAACGGCCTGATCCGGACGTGGCAACTCGGGAGCGTGCCGCTTCTTTTCCCGGCGGTGGGCAGGCCGTTATTTTACGCGAAGGACAAGAAGGCGAAGGTGCTCGGGCGCTTTACGGCGGGCAACAAGGCGTCGCTTGCGGTCAAGGACATGGGCGACTGGACGAGCATATTCGTCGGCTCGAAGGTCGTGGCAAGCGACCTGCTGCGCAACATTGCGCGCGCGCACGGCGTACACATCTACAACGAAGAAAACGACGTGGTCTACGCCAACAATGACTTCGTCGCGATTCATCCCGAACACGAAGGCAAGCGCACGATAAGCCTGCCGAAGAAGGCAAAGAAGGTGACGGAGATATTCGACGGCACGGTGGTCGCGAAGGACAAGGCGAAATTTACAGTGGAGCTCGAGTTCGGGACGACAAAGGTCTACCGCATAGAGTCTTAGCGGGCGGACTGAAGCGCCGTCGGGCGAGTATTCAGCGGAAGTTGATGCATGGCACTGGAGGACACAAGCCTCCAGTGCCGCGCTTTTTTAACAACGCAACAGTCAGGGCGCCTCAGGCACTACGGCTTTGGGCGGCGCGGTGCAGACGCACACGACAAGGGGCCTAAGCGACAGGGGCACCCACGGCAGCGTCGACGATGCGCTTGATGGTTTCCTGCAGGCGCTTGCCATCGTAGACGACTCTCACGCGGTACATACCTTTGGTGCGGTCGACAGGCCAACCACCAACATTGTGGTGCACATCATATTCGGACACTCGGGATTGGAAGTTAGCCAACTCAAATTCGAATACGTCGCGCTCCGTTACGAGGGGCTTGATCAAGGCGGCGTTGAATCCTGAATCTCCTGATTCGTCCTTCGGGCAGTTTATCGCCATAAGCAGGATCGTGTCGGCCTGAATGGCGGGAGGAAATATCGGACAATCTTTGAAATGCGCGATGGTCAAATCATCGTACGCAGACTCGTCGAGGGGCATCGCATAGAGGGGGTACTGGAAGGCCTCGCGAAGGTCAGGCCACATCCGGGTGTTGCCGAGCATCCCGGAGAGCAGCGCTATGGATTGCAGCGCGTAGCGAGTGCCGTAAAACGTCGGCGGGCAGCCTTCGACCTCGGTTATTCGGATGAGGACATCGTGGCTCTCAGGACGCTCGCCCCGGCGGCTTGACAGCATAAAGGGCGCAATTATGTCAGAGAGTTGAGCGCGATAGTGGTCAAGGTACCCCTTGAGCAAGACGTATTGTGCATCGCTATTGAGAGCGCGCAGTCCTTCGTAGACCCTGGCAAACCTGCGATTGCTGAAGATGTGCTCTCTATCCACGAACAAGTAACGCGGGTCGGAATACTTGTAGAATCCGGGGTAGTCGTAATCGTCGCCACGACTGAGGTTGAGGAAAGACTCGTCCAGCGATTCAGCGCACAGAGCGGCGATAAGCGCGTCAACGCGCGACTGGGCGATGATGTCCCCGCTGCATGCGGCGGGCGAGGAAGCATCCACTCCTCCGTCGCCCTCCTCGGGAGCGATGACTTCAATCGCGGTCAAACTCGCCGGCAGAGAAGGCCGAGATGTCTCAAAATCAGAGCCTGCGGCACTGGTGCGCGCAACCACGCATGTGAGAAGGGCAAGGAAAACAAAGACAACCTTCGGGCCTTGAATCAGAGCACTCAACTTCATGTCCAAATCCTCCCTGTGAACCGTCAGCATCGTCCCACTCAAGGAAGCGCATTACCAGACAACAACGAAGACTTCTCGAATCACGGTCAATCAAGGCGGAGGCTTTCTCTTGAAGCCGTCAGTCAGACTCCGCTGCATATTAACCTTCTCATAGACCCCGCTTTCCAAGTTCTTTTCTCGTATTCGTCCCACCCGTATATCATTGCCGCCGGCGTCAAAAAGGTCGAATATTTTTTTTGAATGGTCGTAAAACTCGCTGATCTGCTTGTATTCCAACACCGCGTCAAGTGCGTAACAGTCCTCGTATTCTTCCTCGAGAATAGTCTGCATACCTTTTACAGCTATCCAGGAAGTGCTATATCCCGTCGAATAGCCATGACAATTGAAGGTCTGGTTCATATACATGATCTTGTTTTGATACGCAGAGAACTTCGCGTCCCAATAGACGTCGGTCATCTCCGCTGTGACCCAATATCCGTATTGCTGGGACCAGTACGGAAACTCCGTAGTTATATGAAAGTGTTCATACTTGGTCCCTTGCGTGGTCTGGCAACCTGCCGTACACCACCCTTCGGCGTCAGGATCATAGAAATCGAACCTTAAGAGATTCTCTGTCCGGTTCACGCCCGCGTATGTCCAGTGAAGTACACCTGGTACGCTTACCGCTACAGGGTTGGTATCTCCAATAGCGTGGGAACCAGCGGCGAAAGTTAGCAGGCCGAGCAATACAAACTTCGCGAGTAATGGAAGGCGCCTGGACATGTGACCCCCTTTCAGTACGGTACACTCGTTTACGACCTCAGGGTCGGGTAAGGCCCCGAAGCAAGGCTCCAAATGACGTCTTGATATATTTTACCCCCCCCCCTGCTGCGTTAACAAGAAAAAACCGCGATGTTTTTTCATTTGCGGCGTTGGCAGGTCAACTAAGCGTAAAGGCCTGTGTTCCGTTACGCGCAGACAGCCAGAAGGTGTCCTAACACGAGTGCCAATGTGATGTTACGGTGACGACATCTGCTCAGAACTTACGTCGGAACGCATAGAAGAAGAGTGGACGCGCCGAAAGGCGCGTCCACCTTTTTTTGCCTCCGTTTTACGCTGACGTCATACCAAGCAAGGGGCCGGAGGTCAAAGGGTCCGGGCGTCCAAGATTATGCTGAGGGAATCCTGTGACTCACTTCGGACGACCTCGTCGGGGTCATTGTCAGCGGACTTTCTGAGGGCCGGCAGTGCATCGCGATAGCCGAGCCTGCCGAGAGCCTTGGCGGCAAGGTAGCGGACTGTGGAATCCTGGTCGTATTCGAGGGCGTAGACGAGCGGATAGAGGGCGCGCGCGGAGTCCTGGTATCCGAGCTCCCGGGCGGCGGCCTTTCGCTGGTCGGCGCTGCCGTATTTTAAAGTGTCGATAAGCCTGTCCATCTCGCCGTAAGCATCCACGACTCTGACGACGGGAGCCGGCTGGTAGATAATCTCACGCTCGATGACGGGACGCTCTATGTAGACAGTCTCGACCGTTCTATGAACGGGACGCCACCAATCGGAAATCGAAATCGACCATTTCTTGCCTTGATAGCCGATGCTCCAACCACTGCCGATACCCCAGTGGGGCCAGCAGTAAACCGGAGTCGCCACAGGAGGATGATGCGGCGCGGGCGGATGATGCGGAGCAGGCGCCGGCGGCGGAAAGCAGGAGGCAATGGGGGCGGACGGCGTAGTGATGGTGTTATTTATGACTACGGTGGTGCTTGAAGGCATCGATGCGCCTGTATTGGAAGGCCGTTTGACGGGAGTGAAGACCGGGGTTACCGGTTTACGATCGAGCGGCCGGCGCAGGTCGGCGACAACGGGCGCGCTCTTCGAACGCTGAGGCGTACTTGAGGTGACGGGCCGGGCGGGCGGAGCAGGCGGTGCGGAGACAATGCGCCTGGCGGTCACGCCGCCGGACGTGTGAGCCCCCATCGAAGGTGTGCCCGGGCGAACAGACGGGGTTTCAACGCGCGGCGAGGTACGCACGGCACTGACGGAGCCAATAGGGACTCTCTGCGGTAAAGGGGTTACGGTTGCGCCTCGACGACCGGGCGGAATCGTTCTTGAGGGCGAGTCCGCCAGGGCGACGCCGGCCAGGAGGGCAAGAGTCACAAGAGGTGCTGCGATAGACTTTGTAAGGTGTCTCATTTCGGTCTCCTCCTTGTTGTCTTCGAACTTCCTGATGATGCTGACGGACAAAAGCCGGGAGTATTCAGCGTTTTTGAGCGGGGAGATGTAACACCTTATGTGCACAGCGTTAAGGCCTACGTGACACCTGTAACAAAACTGGCCGCGTTGCGGGCGGCATGCCG
>CALMGO010000120.1 GCA_937863625.1 uncultured bacterium | reverse complement strand
TCGTCGCTTGAGAGTTCCTCGATCTTTCCGAGCATTTCGTCGTCAATGACGTCTTCGTCCTGCTCCTCATCGAAGTGCTCGCCGAAGAGTTCATACTGATCCTTTTGGACGTAGCCGATGAGTTCGGCGTGTCTGCGCTTCCAGCGGTTGAGTTTAAGGAGGTCAGATTCGGTATGGCTATGCTTGGTGACCCATGCGAGCAACTTCAGGAGGAGAGTCTCGCAAGAGAACTCAAACGCCTTTGCGGAACTCTCGAAGCGCTTGAGAAATAGCGTGCGGATGAGACCGACGACCTGTTTTTGGCGGTTTTCTTCCCAGGCGCGTTCGGATTGGCCTTTGTCAGGCCCCTTGTAGTATGCCAGCGGATAGTATATGGCCAAGGAGAAGAGAGGGAGTTTCTTGTCAAAGAAGGCGGCCTGCAGTGTATCGAGGACGCGGCCATAGGTTTTCTTGAGTTGATATTCGACGATCTGGGGGACCGCGCGGGTGGGAAATATGGCGCCAGAACCGGCGGTTTGGGTCTGGCTTTCCTTTACATAGGCGCGGCTTCGCTGTTCGACAAGGGCCTGAAAGAGAGAATCGTTGAAGAGGATGCGCTCGGCCTCGGCTTGATCGGTCGTGAAGAGACCGAGTTGCGGGGCAGTCCTGGTTGCGCTGACCATCTCTTCAAGCACCTTCTCCATCTTGTTGAAATGCGAGGGAAGCGAATGGATGCCAAGCGACGAGAAATAATCCGCCTTGCGCCTGGAGAACAACTCAATCATGTGCTGGAAGTCTTTGAGGCGGTTGTTGACAGGCGTGGCGGTAAGCATGAATACGCGTTTGCCTTCGAGTATGTCCCAAAGACGCCAATAGTGTGTGGTCAGGTCGTCGGACTTCGGCTGGACTCCGGGGTTACGAAAGTGGTGTGCTTCGTCGATGATAACGGCATCGACGAGTTGCTTGGCATCATCGAGCTTTCTCTGCCAGTCACCGGGTCTCAAGAGGTCCGTGTGGTTGAAGACGACGAGGTTGCTGAACAGGCGGCTCAGATGCGGCAGGTATCGCTGAAGGTCGCGATCCCAAACGTCCTCTCTGGCTGCTTTGGGCGCAAAAAGGGCTACGCGCTTTCGTTCGAACATGACGAGGCGTTCGATGAGCATAAGGCCTACGAATGTTTTGCCAAGCCCAACGCCATCACAAAGGAAAGCTCCGCCATAGTCGCGGGCGATCTTCATCATGGCGCGGTAGCCTTCCTTTTGATACTCATCCAAGACGGAATACATGTGAGAGCCGCCGTTGGTCGGGCCGGAGAGTTCCCACTCGCCGACACTCATCTCGTGGCCTCGGAAATATTCCTGGAGAGACTTGGCGTAGACCTCAAACGGTGAGAACTCGCGCGTGTGTCGTTCGATGGTGCGAAGGATGTCAGGGGTGACATCCTCGGCGTCCTGCCAATGCCTTTCGTACCAGTCCTGAAGGACGCCGACGGTGGCACCGGTGATCTGCACGTTTAGTTCGATATTTTCCGTAAGGCCCGGGAGAGTCAGGTTGCTCGAACCGACAAGCGCAGAAGAGCCGACGACTTCGAGGCGGGCATGCGTGATGTACGCCTTAGCGTGGAACTTGCGCTTTCGGTAGACGCGGCAAGCTATTTTGCCGGATCTCAGCGCGTCGACAATGGCAGGCACGCCGGTAAGGAAATCATTGGAACGTTTCTCTGATTCAAGGCTGGCATCGAGGCGGGAAGTGATGCGGCCAAGAGACTCTGCAAATGCGGCCTTGGTGCGGGGTGACGTCTCATCTCCCATGAGGATGCGAATCTGGTCGATTTTCTGCCATTCCCCGTCGAGGGCGAGAAGGGCGCCGATCTCAAAATAACCGGTTGCAACGTCGAGCGAGCGGCTTAACTGGCACCAGTCGCGCAGATAGCGAAGGACTTTCCAGTCGGTTTCGCTATTGTCGACGATGAATAGTTCGCTGCCACCAGCCGGCTTTGGCGATTTACTTGACGGATTTGCTTTATCTGGCATCTTCGGGACACGCCCCCCTAACCCATCTCTTGGCCTGTCATAAGGCGCATAAAGTAACAGAGATAACACATAAAGTCCAGTACTTCACTGTAGATTATAAGAGGTGGAGTGACAAAAGGGGGCGGGCGCGGCAGTGTGCCCCGCCCGTTATCATTTCAAGCGGGTTAAGTTTGCAGGGTAACCTTACCTTTGTTGAGGTCGAGGGTGAGGGATTTTTTAACGCCGTCTTTGGTGATGGAGGCGGTGAGGATGCCGGAATCTATCGAGGCGGAGGCGGAGGTCGAGGGTTTCGCGCCGCAGTAAGCCGTCATAAGAGTGATGAAGGTCGTGGCGGCGGCGGGTTCGGCGGGGGTGACGGAAAGCACAAGAGGGTCACCGTCGTGAATCTCGGTACGGGCCTCGAGGGGGGAACGGGCGATGGCGCTTGTGATATTACGAGGGGCGAGGAAATCGACGGCGAGCCGGGCCTCATTTTTGCGGATTTCGAAATTATTACCGGAGCCGGTAATCTCGTCATCGGCGTGGAGACGCCACTCGAAGGTGCTGGGGCGGTCGGCTTCGAGTTCGTCGACGATGAGGATGTCGGCGGGCTTCAGGAAAATCATGTGGCGGATGAACCGGGTGAGTCCGGCCTGGGGGCGGTAGATGGTGGAGGCGTCGGCTCTGGCGTAATCGAAAGCGGGGGCGGAGTCGACATGAGTGATATGGGGCCAGCCGCCGTTTGAATAGCACTCCATGACATCAAACCAGATGCGCTCGCCGCCCAACTGCTGGAGGCCGTTTACGACGAGGGTATTGTGGTCGCGGGTGAGTTTGTAATGGGTGTAGCCGGTGTCGATGGCAAGCCACTCACCGAAGGCGAAAATCTGGAAACTGGCGGCGTCTGGATGAGCGTGTCCGCTGCCGAGGTCGCGGCCGGGGTAACGGTCGATGGTGGTGCGGCAGGCGTTATTCCCGCATTTGAAGGCGAACATTACGGCGTCGGTATCCCAGCCGGAACGGGCGGAGAAGAAGTCGAGGTCGCGGAAGAAACGGGAGGTCGGGAGCGCGGTGTGGGGTTTCCCGGCGAGAGAGGGGTCGAACCAGAGCATATTGAGCCAGGAGCCGGTGCGGGTGAGGCCGATGCCGTCTTTGGCGAGGTCCATGGCGAAGCCCTGGAGAACGGGGTCGCGGTATTCGCGGGCGGACCTCAGGAAGAGATGCACGGGGCCGTGCCATTCGCAGTGTC
>CALMGO010000119.1 GCA_937863625.1 uncultured bacterium | reverse complement strand
TTCGAGCCGGGCAGAGAAAACCTTTTTCCTCTATATGACAACAGGCGGTGATGACTGATGCCACAGACGATGCTTGCCGCGGTGCTCAAAAACTTCAACGACCTCCAACTCCTCCAGGTGCCGCTCCCGGAGCCTGCCGCAGACGAGGTCGTCGTCCGCATCCGATCGTGCGGATTTTGCGCGACCGACTACAAGGCCATAAAGGGCATCCGCCGCAATGTCACCTTCCCCGCCATTGTCGGCCATGAACCGTCAGGCACGGTCGCCCGAGTCGGCAAGGCCGTCACTCATTTCGCCGAGGGTGACGACGTCATCATCCAGCCGTCGGGCTTTTGCGGGTTCTGCAGCGACTGCCGCACCGGCAATACCCATTACTGCCGCCACGCCTTTGTCACCGGCGGCGACGGCCCGGACGACGTGCGGCCCGGCGCCTTTGCCGAGTACATGAAGACGCGCGAGTCCTCCGTCTTTGCCAAGCTGGCCGATATCTCCTTTGACGCCGCCGCCATTACCGAGCCTCTCTCCGGCGCGTGGAAAGGCGTCATTCACAAAAGCCAGATGTCCCCCGGCGACGACGTTGTCGTTATCGGTGTCGGCGGCATAGGACTTCTCTGCATGATGGTAGCGCGCGCAGCGGGGGCAGGCCGCCTCATCGCAGTCGACGTGAGCGACTACGCCCTGACTAACGCTCTTGCCCTTGGCGCCATTCACGCGGTAAATCCCAAGACCTCCGACGCGAAAAACCAGATTTATGACATCCTTCCCGACGGCCCCGACCTCGTCGTTGAGGCCGCCGGGCCCATCGAAGCGGTCAACCTCATGGTGAGCCTCCTTCGCCGGGGAACGAAGTGGAATGTATTCGGCATCACAACGCATGAGAAGTTCGAACTCGACGGCGGGCTGACACATTTCCTCGAGGCCCGCATGGACGCGAGTTTCGGCACGACGCCTCTTGCCATGACAAACGCCATCCGCCTCATGGAGCGCGGCCTCATCGACACGGAGAAAATCATCTCCCACCGCTTCCCCCTCACTGACATCCATAGGGCCGTCGAGGTCATGGGCTCCCCCGAACACAACAAGGTCATCATAAACCCCTGAGGGCGGGAACAGTTGCATCAAGAACAGTGCCAGACGTTTACACACGATTCTTTTTTTGCAGGTCTAAAAATCCTTATTGCATAGCACTGAATTATCGTGTAAACTCCCGCACTCAGTCTCGGGACTCATCTTCGGGGGGAACCACATCTTGTGACATGTCCCTTGGTCGCCATTAATGGTTTTTCGTGTGCGCTATACTACTACTTTCTGATCCCGCCAAGGCGGTATTGCGGAGTGAGTTAGCCGGGAACAGTCTATGAACAATGCAAGTCCCAAGTCACTCATCAAGGAACACTGTCAAGTAGTGATGCTCGCCACTGTGGTCGGCCTTAGCTGCCCGGTGCTCTTCCTCACTTGTGAAAGCGAGTACCTGCCTTATTGTGCAACGATTCGGAATAACTGGGAATAACTGGGGACAGATACCATTATTTGCCCTTCCCCCTTGCGAATAACTGGGGAGCGAATAACTGGGGACAGATACCATTATTTGCCCTTCCCCCTTATCCCTTTTTCGCAGGGCTGGCAGCTCTCGCTCCCGTGCCTTACCTGCCTTCGCCGCGCTAGGCCTCCACCTGCATGCCGCGTAATCTACCACACTTCTCACAGGATGCAATGATGTTGTCTCTCGTTTCGACGTGAAAAGCCGCCTGGCCAGGAAAGCCCCTTCATGGCCTGCGCATGCCGGACAAACCAGGACTCTCGAAATGCGGCAGCGGCGCTGTCTCCACCGAGGCTAAGCGTCACTGCGGCGTCAGTGCCGTCGGCGCAAATCCCCTTTCATGCGCCCGCGACCAGACCGCGGCGAGTCGCAGATGGCCGACGCGGCTTGTCCATACGTGCGGGCCCGCATCGAGAAACCGCGCCCCCGTATAGACCACGCCGTCGAGCACCCCGCTGCCCTCCCCCGCGTCCGAGAGGATTACGTATTCGGCGGGAATAACGATTTCAAAGACGCTCTCTTCGCCCGGCGAAACAGGGTCACTGGCAATCATGCGTCCGGCGACCGCGAGCGTGCCGGTCCAGAGGTAGTTATCTCTTATGAACTGCTGTGCGTCGGCAGGGAATATTCGGAAGTGCCCGCTGAAGACAAGCGTTCTCGTCTGGATGCAGCGCTCGGCGACGTCGTCCCTGATAAGGCCCCGCGTCATGCGTTCGCGGGTAATCTGCTCGAGGACAAAGTAAAAGGGGCGCCTGCGAAAGATGCTTTCGCCCTTGCTGTCGAGGACGAAGTCTTCCGGGCCGGTAAGCCGCAGGATGTCTGCGACATAGTGTTCGCTCGAGGTCGTCCGGTCATGCCATGGTCTCGTCACAAAGAGCGTTGCCGCCACACCGATTGAGAAAACGCCCATCGCAACAAGAAGGGCGGCATGCAACGGGAGGCTGCGTGCCTGCTCGTCGCCGCGCATCTTTGTCCCGACGATGCCGACCGCCAGGACAGCCACAAGCACGATGAGAGGAAGCGTAGTCTGGGAATGCACGAGCGGCAGCAAAAGAAGCCCCATCGCGAACATGCCCGAAAAGAGCACGATAAAGGCAAGCCCCCCGTCAAGCCCGCGGCGCTCTGCGAAGCGGTCGACAAGCCGCGCGCCGAGCGCGGCCGCCGCAAGTACGGCGGGGAGAAAGAGAAGTTGGCCGGGGTGCCCCCATCGGCCGTAGCCCGGGACGAGATGATGTTCGACCATGCAATAAACAAAATCCCCCCACGCGCCGAGCGAGACAAGAAGGACGGCAGTCGCTCCCGGCAGGACGACAAAGCCGGCGACAAACGGCAGACCGAGGCGGCAGGCGTTGGCCGTCGTGTAATACGCGCGCACGCGCTGCGACACGAGCGGCAGCACAAGGGCGGCGCCAGCGAGCGAGCCGAGCAGGATGGCGGTCTTGACAGACGCGCACGCGGCCGCGCCGAATAGAAACCCTGCTGACATTGAGCGTTTCCACCCGGGCGCGTGGGAAAGCAAAACCCACTGCCCCAAAAGGGAGAGGGCAAGCCAGAGAGCGGCCGGGCGAAACTGGAGGCCGTGTTCAAAATACGACGGGTAAACTGAAAGAATAGCGATAGTCCACAAGGCGATGACTCGCGGGAAAAAGCGCCTGCTCAATAGGTACGTTACGACGAGGGCGAGGATGTAGAACGCGAAA
>CALMGO010000118.1 GCA_937863625.1 uncultured bacterium | reverse complement strand
ACGGTCACGGATTCTGTCTACGTCAAAAACGATATGTTTCGCCGTGGAATAGGGGCGGCGCTTCTGGCGGAACTCATTCGGCTGGGCACCGCGGCTGGGCATCACAGCATCATTGCATCGATATCGGCCGACCAGGCGCCAAGCATCGCCCTCCACCGCAAGTTCGGGTTTGAACAGGCGGGACGACTGCAAGAGGTTGGGCAGAAGTTTGACAGGTGGCTCGACGTCGTGTGGATGCAGCGTATTCTTTGAGAAGCCCTTTGCCGACAGGCAGTGTTGCAGGGCACTAAAAAGGTTGCGGGAAGACATAGAAGATGAGAAAGACACCAAAAGGCTTGAGACTTCATATCGGCATATTCGGCAGACGCAACGTCGGGAAGTCATCCATTTTAAACGCGCTCACGAGGCAGAACGTATCGATAGTGTCAGATGTCGCGGGTACCACGACAGACCCTGTTGAAAAGCCGATGGAACTGCTGCCCGTCGGGCCGGTAGTGTTTATCGATACGGCGGGGATAGACGACATAGGTGCGCTCGGGCGGTTGCGCGTTGAGAAAACGCGAAAGATATTTGACCGGACGGACGCGGCGCTGGTCGTGGCGGAGGGTTCGCAGTGGGGGGAGTTTGAAGAGGGGATACTTGCGGAGCTTGAGCGGCGGGAGATACCGGCAATAGTTGTCTTTAACAAGAGAGATCTGGGCGAGCCGGCTGCGGAGGTGGTGTCGGTGCTGCAGGAGCGCGAGTGCCGCATTGTGAGCGCCATTGCCACGCGAGGTGTCGGCATGCTTGACATACGCGAAGCGTTGATAGCAGCTGCGCCGGAGGAGTTCATAAACGCGCCGAGCATACTCGGCGATCTCGTTGGCGCGGGGGAACTGGCGATGCTGGTGGTGCCTATCGATCTTGAGGCGCCGAAGGGAAGGCTCATCCTGCCGCAGGTGCAGAGCATCCGAGACGTGCTGGATGTTGACGCGTATTGCATGGTTGTTAAGGAACGCGAACTTCGAGACGCGCTTGAGAGGCTTAAGCGACCGCCGGCGATCGTGGTGACGGATTCGCAGGGGTTCTTGAAGGTGGCTGGCGATACGCCCCCTGAGATACCGCTGACATCGTTTTCTATTCTATTCGCGCGTTATAAGGGGGATCTCGGAGAGTTTGTGCGGGGGGCGATGGCGATAGAAACCCTGCGCGCGGGCGACAGGGTACTCGTGGCCGAAGCGTGCAGCCATCATCCGATAGGCGAGGACATAGGGCGCGTGAAGATACCGCGGTGGCTGACGCAATATGTCGGCGGGCGGCTGGAATTTGACACGGTCCAGGGGCATGATTTTCCCGAGGATTTGAGCGGGTACCGACTCGTGGTTCACTGCGGGGCATGCATGTGGAACCGCCGCGAGATGCTGAGCCGCATACTGCGGTGCCGCCAGGCCGGGGTGCCGATCACGAATTATGGGATAACGATTGCGTATTCGCTGGGGATTTTCGAGAGGGCGCTTTCGCCGTTTCCGGGGGCGCTGGACGCTTACCGGGAGATGAGGAAGAACGCTTGAGTCGAGGGGGCCTTTCGCGACGCGGGACATCATTCCAACACTATAAGACGCAGCAAACGCCGCCCAAGGATTAGAGTTTGTCCCCTCTGCTTGACGATATATAGGACATAGCGTCAAGCGGGGGTTCTGGTCGGGGCATGCGTAAGGTCTTGATAATGCTACACTTGTGTCACTACGCAGGAAAGAGGGATTTATTTGGCAAGAATTCCTCTCATGTGATATCATAGAGGTATTTATAAGGCCAAGTCTTAGAGCATTGCGGGCAAGACGCGACAGAGACTATAAACTTTAATGAGAGATATCGGCCTTGAACCAGGTCGTATGTGCGCTGTAGATAGAGGTTGGGGCACACAGAGCCTTGTCTTGCGGGGTTTGGTGCCCGACGGCGCGGAGAGAGTAAGGGGGTGATAAACCGGGGAAGTGGCAAGTATCCGCAGGAAGCAGCATGTCTGTTGTGATGTTTGTCAAAAGGATGGGGGAGGAGTCCGGAGGGTATGCGCAGGCGCCTGAATGCAGGTTGGCACGCATGAGAATCCGGCCACATTGAAAGGGGAACGCGGATGAAATCAGTGAAGACTTGTGTAGCGTTGTTAGTGGCAGTACTGTTTGTTTTTGCAGCGGCTGCGTATGCACAGGAGGCCGCCAGCGACAAACCCGTTGATACAGCCGCCGAGAAGATGGCCGAGAAAGCGACCCAGGCGGAAGAAGTGGCCGTCGAAGTTGCGCCGCGCAGCGATGAAGCCAAGGCTGAGATTGCGGCCGAGACAGCGGCAGGCAAGATTGAGAAGAAGGAAGACGTAGCGGGAGAGAAGCAGGCGGAAACTAAGGAAAGAGAAGCAGCCGCGGCGGAAGCGACGGCGGTAGTGACGGAAAAGACGCCTGAAGAAAAAGCCGCCGCCGAGAAGGAAGCCATGGCCGCCAAGGAAGAGAAGGCGGCCAACACGGCAGACGAAAGGGCCGAGCATGTTGAAATAAGGACCGGAGCCGCCGAAAAGAAGGACGTGGTCGAAACGGCAACGGCTGCGGGATCGTTCAAGACGCTCGTTAAGGCTCTGGAGACGGCGGGTCTTGTCGAGACACTGAAGGGCGAAGGACCGTTTACGGTATTTGCCCCGAATGATGCGGCCTTTGCCAAGATCCCCGAAGCTGATCTCAAAGCGCTGCTCGCGGACAAGGCAAAACTCGCCGGAGTTCTCAAGATGCACGTGGTAGCCGGCAAAGTCATGGCCGCCGAGGTCGCGAAGATGAAGGAAGTGAAGACCCTCAATGGCAACGTAAAGATTACGGTCAAGGATGATGCGGTGATGTTTGGAGGCGCCAAGGTCGGCAAGACCGATATCGAGTGCGCAAACGGCATTATCCACGTCATCGACACGGTAGTGATGACGAAATAGCCGAACAGAAGACCGCTCCGCAGCTCGCGGAGGAAGCGAAGTCACAACAGGCCCTGCGCCTTCCGAGGCGCGGGGCCTTCTTATTTCTGCAAACAAGCCGCCGGCGGCCGGCGCGAGTGCGGCCATGAGCCCAGGGTGATTTGCGGCGAGTTCACTTTTGTGAATTATTTTTCATTTTGATGTTGACGGACATTGTGGTGATGTGATATAAGGCGCCTCACGCTCAGTATGAATCCCGAAGAGCGCAGCCGGACCAACGCCATCCGGCGTGACATTTGAAAATCGGGGCGCCCTGGAACTTCATCTCTGAGAAGATTTACCCCCCCCCGGCAACCAATGGAATCTTGAACTGCGCCAAGGGTTCGAACCTGCCCCTAAGAGGGGATTTCGCCCATGAGTGCGGTCTCGACGTGTGTTGACAGGATGATACAGGGCATTTTTTGCATTTTTCTAACTTCTGTTGGAGGTTGCCGGGCCATGAAAGCACACTTCATGAGGATGTTGGCGGTGGTTCTTGTGGCGTTTTTGTGCGCGACGTCATGGGGGGCCACGTACTACGTGGCGACTAACGGGAGTGACTCGTACAACGGGTCGTCGGGATCTCCGTGGGCGACGCTGCAACACGCGGTTGGCGCCATATCGGCGGGGGACACGATACTCGTACGCTCCGGCACCTATGCAGGCTGCCGCATTACAAACTCAGGCACGGCATCGCTGCCTAAGACCCTCGCCGTTGAGACAGCCGGCACGGTGAAGCTCAACAACAAGAGTTCTTCGGCGACGCACAACGGCATCCTCGAGATTGAGGACGCGGATTACTGGGTCATTGACGGGTTCGAGGTAGACGGGGTAAGCAAGACCTATCGCTGCATCGACGTTCGCGTAACGAACCACATCACGATACGAAACAACAAGATCCACGACGCATACGCTACGGGGATATTCTTCGGTTTCAGCGATAACCTTCTGGCCGAGGGCAACGAGTCCTACAGCAACGGCGAACACGGAGTTTACAGCAGCAACAGCGCAGACTATGGCACTTTGCGGGGCAACACCGTATACAGCAACACCAGTTGCGGTCTGCAGTGCAACGCCGACGCGTCCATGGGTGGCGACGGAGTCATGTCGTATTACCTCATCGAGAAGAACCTCAGCTACGGTAACGGCGGAGGCGCGGCGATCAACTGCGACGGGTTGTGTGATTCGAGGATATCAAACAACCTGCTTTACGCCAACACCGGCAGCGGGATAACACTTTTTGCCATCGACGGGGCGGAGGGCTCAAGCCGCGACCTCGTGTATAACAACACGGTCCTGATGCCGTCGGGCGGCCGCTGGGCGATAGTCATTCCTCCGGGCGGAAGTCCTTATCCGGTGGGCAACAAGATCAAGAACAACATTCTGCTCCACGCAGGTTCAAACGGCGCCATATCGCTCTACAGTTCATCGATAAGCGGATTTGAAAGCGACTACAACGCGGTAATTGACAGGTTCAGCGTGGACGACGGCGACTCGACGATAACGCTGTCGACCTGGAGGGGCTACGGCTACGGCGCGCATTCGTTTGTTTCGACCGCATCGGCGCTCTTTGTCGACCCAGGGGCCAACGACTATCATCTTAAAAGCGGCTCGCCAGCCGTCGACGCAGGCGTAACCCTCACGGAAGTAACCGACGACCTTGACGGCGTGTCTCGTCCGGCGGGAAGCGCATATGACATCGGCTGCTATGAGGGGGAAGGGGGGGCGCCTGCGCTTAACATCACCACGACGTCGCTTGCGAGCGGCCAGGTAAGCGCCGCATACAACTCGACGGTGTATGCAACGGGCGGCGTGACGCCGTACTCGTGGTCTGTGATCTCAGGGAGTCTGCCTGCAGGGCTCTCGCTTGGCTCTTCGAGCGGCACTATAAGCGGTACGCCTACGACGTCGGGCACGAGCAACTTCACGATTCGAGTGACCGACTCGGACTCGCCTGCGAGCACCGATGACCAGGGACTGAGCATTACGATAAATCCGTCAAGCGGCCTTTTGCCGCACCCGAGGATATGGCTCAACTCCTCGATACTCTCCCGCCTGCAGGCGGCCAGGAACGCGAACTCGGCCGAGTGGCTGGCGCTGAAGAGTTGGTGCGACTCACGTCTTGGGCAGAATCTCCCGGAATACTACCAGTACCTCAACTGGTATGAAACCCTGATGAACTACGGCATGGCCTTCCAGGTTTCCGGAGACCCGGCCTACGGCAACGAAGGCGTCAAATACCTCAAGGCGCTGCTTCGCGACAGGTATGCTATCGGTGACGGCCTCGGCGGAACCAATGCCATATCCATCGATTCCGGCT
>CALMGO010000117.1 GCA_937863625.1 uncultured bacterium | reverse complement strand
TGGATCCCGTAACCGGGATGATCGGGAAGAACGATTACGGAGATGAGTTTCACTTCGATTACTCGATAGATTACATGTTTTCAGACAGATTCAAGGCCGGCCTAGGCGGCTACTACTACAAGCAGGTCACTGACGACATATTTGAAGGGCGCCGAAACAGCAACATGAAGTCTGAAGTTTTCGCAGTTGGCCCCGGATTTGAGTTCACAAGCAGCGACAAACGCGTAAACGTGTCGCTCAGGGCGATTTTCGAAATGCAGGCGAGAAACCGCTCGGAAGGCATCTCGAACTGGTTTCGCATCGATTTCAAGTTGTAGCGAGATTCCACGGCACACCATAGAGAAACGCAGTCGCTGGCTGCGCTTTCCCGGTCGAGGGCGGAAACTTACTTGACAATTTCCTTGTCTCGTGTAGCATGCAAGTGTTGTTGGGATTCTTGTTGCGGAGAGGACAAATGGTCATGAAGCGCGACACACATACTGCCTTGGCTCCCGCGAGCTTGCGCCTGGTATTGGGCGTATTGGTAGTAGGCGTATTACACGCCGTCGCGCTGTAGCGGGAGCTAAACAGCAGAATCTTGAAACCCCCGCAGGCGCGGGCAAGCCGGCGGGGGTTTTTCTTTTTCCCCCGCCGAGGCGGTCCGATTATGGCGGGAAAAGGGAAAAAGGAGAAGATGATGATCAGAAAGACCGGTGCGGAAGCAATCGTCCACATGCTCGAGCGGCAGGGTATCCGCATAGTCGCGGGTATTCCCGGCGGTTCGAACCTGCCTCTCTATGACGCCCTCGGCAAGAGCAGCCTCATCCGGCACGTGCTTGCACGTCACGAACAGGGCGCGGGCTTTATGGCGCAGGGCATGGCGCGCGTAACCGGCAAGCCTGCGGTGTGCCTTGCGACCTCCGGGCCGGGCGCGACCAATATTCTCACCGCGATCGCCGATGCCAAGCTCGACTCCGTGCCGGTTATATGTATCACCGGCCAGGTCCCGAGCAGGATGATAGGCACCGACGCCTTCCAGGAAGTCGATACGTACGGGATGAGCATTCCCATCACCAAGCACAACTTCCTTGTGAGGTCCGCCGCTGAACTGCTCGACGTCGTCCCAAGGGCGTTTCGCATTGCGTCCTCAGGGAGGCCGGGGCCCGTGCTTATAGACGTGCCGAAGGACGTCCAAAGCGAGACCATAGAGTTTGACTCGTGGCCGGAACCCGGCAGAGCCGACGGCGCCCCTGCCGTGGACATGGACGAGGTCAAGCGCGCGGCGGAGATGATAAACGAAGCGCGGCGCCCCATCCTTTACCTTGGCGGCGGGATAATCGCCTCCGGGGCGGCGGCGGTGTCGGCTCATCTTGCCGAAAAAGCGTCACTGCCCGTTACGATGACCCTCATGGCGCTGGGGGCCCTGCCTCATAACCATCCCCTCTCGATCGGCATGCTGGGCATGCATGGTGCCCGTTTTACCAACATGGCGCTTGAGGAGTGCGATCTGCTTGTGGTGCTGGGAGCGCGGTTTGACGACCGCGCTACGGGGAAGGTCGCTGCTTTCTGCCCTAATGCAAAGATCATCCACGTCGATATCGACGCCGGTGAACTCCATAAGATAAAGACGGCCCACCTGGGAGTGACAGGCGATGTGAAGGCGGTCATAGACGCCCTGCTGCCGCTGGTTGCGGAAAATGGCCGCGCGGAATGGATTTCCCGCATCACTGCGCTCAGAACAAGTTATCCGCTCCTGATGACGGGGGCGGACGATCCACGCACCCCCTACGGGCTCGTGCTTGCCGTCGCGAGGATCGTGGGTGAGGAGGCAATCATCGCGACTGATGTCGGACAACACCAGATGTGGACCGCGCAGGCGTATCCTTTCAGCCGCCCGCAGAGGTGGCTGACGTCGGGGGGGCTGGGCACGATGGGGTTCGGGCTGCCTGCCGCGATAGGCGCGGCACTTGCGAGCCCCGAGAGCACAGTCGTTTCGTTCAGCGGCGACGGGAGCCTCCTCATGAATATACAGGAACTCGTGACCGCAGTTGAGGAAGATGTCAACGTCAAGGTCATAGTCATGGACAATCACTCCCTCGGGCTCGTTCATCAGCAGCAGGAGCTCTTTTACGGCAACAGGATATTCGCGGCGGATTTCAAGGCTCACGTGGATTTTGCGGCCGCTGCCGCCGCGTTCGGCATGAAGTCATATGACCTTGCGGCAACGGATGATCCGGAGGCGATTCTTCACCAGGCGCTCACGAGTCACGGACCGTGCCTTGTGCACGCGCACATCGACATCAGCGAGAAAGTCTATCCCATGGTGCCTCCGGGCGCGGCAAACAAGGACATGATTGGAGACGAGAACTATGACAACACAATTGCCTGAATCCGGCGACAGCAAGAACGCCGCAGAGAAATGCACAGTGCTCGAGGTAACAGTCAACAACCACCCGGGCGTCATGTCGCATGTATGCGGATTGTTTTCGCGGCGCGCCTTTAACGTCGAGGGTATTTTGTGCATGCCGATCGGCGATGGGGATCGGAGCCGCATATGGCTCATGGTCAATGAAGACGAACGCCTTGACCAGATGGTAAAGCAGATTGAGAAGCTTGAGGACGTTCTCGGCGTTAACCGTCACGCCGCGGGGCACGAGGTATTTGCGCGTCTTGAGGAGTTTTTCAGGGTGCAGTAGCGCCGACCGCGGCAGGCGACCGTCGAGGCCGGGCAGGCGCATCTTTGCCCTGAAGGGGCGGCGATTATGCTTCAGGCAGGCCGACCCCTCGCTGACTATGCGCCAATACCGCGCAGTGCCAAAAGTCATGTGGGAGGCACATGGCCTTCATATGGTTTGTCGCCTGGGAACGGCGCTCCCGGCAAATATGGCGATTTTCCGGCCGATTTTGCTTGATCAAGGCACATTCCAAGCACATGTCCACTTTTTCGAGGACAAGGGGCGGTTTTTCGAAGACAACCCCTCTTCCTTTGACGCAGGGTGCCGACACCCTCCCATTTGCTCCCTGGAGTACATTATTATGGGTGGGGTGTGTGTCACTTCTGCAAAAGCAGCGGGTCGGGCCATCAGTCGTATGACGTGAGCGTGGTGCTCTGGCCGGAACCGCAACACGTCTCAAAGCAGGCCGGCCGGCAACAGGAGCAGGGGCAATGACCAGACGACTTCACAGGGGCTCATTCCTCGGGATATGTCTTTTCTCGCTATTATGCATTTCCTTTGTCACAAGTCTCTGCGGCTGCCCTTCGAAAGTACCGGATAAGAGCGGCGCAACGGCCCAACCGGCCGCGCAACCGGCCATCCCGGCCGGCGGTGTTCACGGTGCGAAAGTGCTTCTCGTTCACAGTTATCATCCCGAATATCCGTGGGTAAATGCAATCACAAAGGGCGTCAGGTCAGGTCTGGAGGGGACGGGGACCGAACTCGAAATATTCTACATGGACACTAAGAGAAACACGGATGAGGCATGGGCAATCCAGGCCGGCCAACTCGCCGAGCAAAAGGTGAACGAATACAAACCGGACATCGTGATCACGGCGGATGACAACGCCCAGCAGTATTTTGCAATGAAGTATCTCGACGGGACTTTGCCGATAGTGTTCTGCGGGGTTAACGCAGACCCGTCCAAGTACGGATTTCCCGCATCAAACGCGACCGGCATCATAGAGCGTCCGCATTTCGCGCAAACGCTCTCGTATATTAAGTCCTTCCATCCCATCAGGCGAATAGCGGTCTTAAGCTGCGACGATGTGACGTCGTCGAGCGCCCTGGGGTTCATGAAGCAGGAACGAATAGATGAGGAAGTCACCGAATGGGCGCTGACTAATGACTACGACACGTGGAAGGAGAAGATACTCCACTACAATGACACGGTCGACGCCGTCTGCATTTACATGTACCACACGCTTAAGGCCGGGGACAATCCGGACAGTCTGGACCCTGTGGCCGTCGCAAAGTGGACGACCGAGAATGCAAAGGTTCCAACGCTCGGATTCTTCGAGTTTTCGGTTCAAGACGGAATGCTGATGGGAGTGGCCGAGTCGGGATTTGAGCACGGGGAGAAGGCGGCAGCGTACGTTACCGCGATACTTCAAGGCACCCCGGTGAGCACACTGCCCGTCATCACCGCCAATGTCGGCACACGCATGGTGAATACGAAAACGGCTGCGAGAATCGGCATACCGCTCACATCGGGCATTATCGAGAATGCGCTTGTAGTAACGGGAGAATAGCGCTATGGCGCGCCAAATCACACTGGTTCTTCTCGCGGGCCTGCTGCTCGTCCTCTGCGTAGTGACCGTCGCTGTCGGGTATCTCCAGTACATCGACGTCGGCCGCAGGTTCGATGAATTCGGCCGACAGAACGCGGAACTCGGCGCCCGCATGTCGGAATTTCTCATAGACAAATCAATAGCCAACGGCATATTCACACTGGATACGCTATTCAGCACCCGCTATGAGGACATTCCCGGAACCAACCCCCACAAGTACCACAGCAGCTACGACTATTATTTCGACAGAAATCTTGGAACTATATTGAACGCATTTCTCGGAGCGGACGCAATCTACTATGCGTACATTGAGAATAATGACAGTTACGTGCCCGTTCACACGGATTCCGGGCTAAGCAAAGTCATTATCCATGAAAGCATTGCCCGAGCGCCTCACTACGAGGAGGCGGGCGAAGGCCACGAGCACGACCATCGGGAAAGGTGGACTGACACTAAGGGGTTTGCCTTTTACGATTATGCCTTCCCCATATTGATACAGGGTCGCCTCTGGGGGCATTTCCACACCGGCATACCGGTGGGGCTTGTTCATGCAGAGATCAAGAAAAGCGTCTTTCGTTCGGCCGGGCTGTTCGCGCTTCTTTCGGCGCTTCTTGCGGGACTTATATACTTCGTCGTCCACAAGAGGCTCCGCCCTCTCGTTCACCTTTCCAATGCTGCGGTCAGCATGGGTCAAGGGGATTTCACGGCGCGTGCCTGCTACGACGGCAACGATGAAATAGGCGATCTGGCGCGTTCGTTCAACATCATGGCTGAACAGCTCAAGGAGTCGTACGGCCAATTGGAAGCGAAGGTGCTGGAGCGGACGGCCGCACTGGAGACTTCGACCGAGCAGCTTGCAGAAAGCGAAGAGCGACACCGCGACCTCATAGAAAACCTGCCCATCGGGCTTTACCGGCGCACGCCCGGGGCTCACGGAAGCTTTGTCATGGCCAACCCCGCTATCGTCAAGATGCTCGGGTACGCCACATTTGAAGAGTTCAAGAATGTCAACGTCTCCGGACACTATTGGAACCAGGAGGACTGCGAGGCTTTCTCAAGGACCCTCGAGGAACAAGGCGAAGTCCTCAATAGAGAGATTCGTCTGAAGAACACGAGGGGTGGACCGTTCTGGGTGAGCGCTTCCAGCAAAGTAGTCTGTGACGACGATGGCAGCGTTCTATTCATTGACGGCACGCTTGCGGACATCACCGAGAAGAAGCGTGCCGAGGACCTTGTGCTCCGCGCCAAGGAAGACGCTGAACGTCTGAACATCGAACTCCAGAAAGCCATGGAGACCGCCAACCAGTTGGCCATTGAGGCAAACCTGGCCAACCAGGCAAAAAGCGCGTTCCTCGCGAACATGAGCCACGAGATACGCACCCCCATGAACGGCATCATGGGCATGAATGCGCTCCTGCTCGATACTCAGCTTACGTCTGAGCAGAAGATGTACACCGAAACAGTTCAGCAAAGCGCGGAGGCTCTGCTGACGGTTCTAAACGACGTGCTCGACTTCTCGAAAATCGAGGCCGGAAAGCTTGACATGGAGGTCATCGATTTTGACCTTCGCGTAACTCTCGACTCAATGAACGATGTGTTGGCCATAAAGGCGCAGGAGAAAGGCCTTGAATATGTCTGCATGGTGGACGCCAATGTCCCCTCAATGCTGCAGGGTGACCCCGGCCGTGTGCGCCAGGTCCTCACGAATCTTGTAGGCAACGCGGTGAAGTTCACCGCCGAGGGGGAAGTGGTCATACATACGACACTCAGTGAAGAGACCGATGACAAGGCCGTCGTCCGGTTTGAGGTGACCGATACAGGTATCGGCATCGCCCCTGAGAAGATCGAAGAGCTTTTTGAGGCATTCACGCAAGCCGATGCCTCCACGACGCGCCGATACGGAGGCACCGGGCTTGGCCTAACCATCTCAAAACGCCTGTGTACGCTCATGTCCGGGACGCTCACCGCCAGATCCGAGGAGAGCAAGGGATCGGTCTTTACAGTTGAAATTCCCTTTGCCAAGCAGGC
>CALMGO010000116.1 GCA_937863625.1 uncultured bacterium | reverse complement strand
CGCCACGTACAAGCCTGCGCTTCCGCTGGTGCTTCTCGTGAACGAATATACCGCCTCCGCCGGAGAAGTGCTCGGGGGCGCGCTCAAGGACCACCGTCGAGCCGTTCTCGTGGGGACGCGCACGTTCGGCAAGGGAAGCGTCCAGAACGTCATAGACCTTGACGGGCACGGCGCGATAAAGCTGACGGTGGCGTATTACTACACACCGTCCGGCAGGCTCGTCCACCGCGTCCCGGACGCAAAGGACTGGGGGCTCGAGCCCGACGTCGTGCAGCCGATGACCTCCGATGAAGTGACGGGCCTTCGCGAGCAGTGGAACAAGGCCGCCGCCGGGACCGCGCCTGAGCTTCTGGGCGAGGGCGGGGGTGATATTGTCGATATTCAGCTTTCGCGCGCACTTGATATAATCCGCGGGATGCTGATGGCCACCGGTTCCATGCAGGCTGCGGGGAACTGACGATATGTTTATTCTCGGCATAGAGACCTCATGCGACGAGACGGCCGCCGCCGTAGTCGAGGACGGCGCGCGGATAGTATCCAATGAGGTCGCCAGTCAGATAGACCTGCACGGCAAATTCGGCGGAGTAGTGCCCGAAATAGCGTGCCGCGCGCACAGTGAATGCGTCATCCCGGTCGTGGACAAAGCCCTTGCCGACGCGGGGGTTACCCTTGGCGAACTCGGGGCGGTAGCCGTTACCGCGGGCCCCGGGCTTATAGGCGCGCTCCTCATCGGCGTCATAACCGCCAAGGCGCTTGCATGGGCGGCGGATATACCTGTAGTCGCCGTCGACCACCTCGAGAGTCACATCTACGCCAACAACCTTTCCTATGATGTCGAGTACCCGTTCGTTACGCTTCTGGCCTCCGGCGGCCATACTGCGATATATCTCTCCGAATCCATGATTTCTCACAGGCTTCTGGGCGCGACGACCGACGACGCCGCCGGCGAGGCTTTTGACAAGGTTTCGGCGTTGCTTAGCCTGGGATATCCGGGTGGGCCGCAGATACAGAAGGCCGCTGAGAACGGCAACCCATCCGCGATTGATTTCCCCCGGACGATGCTCTCGGAGGGGTCTCTTGATTTCAGTTTTTCAGGTCTAAAGACAGCGGTACTGTACTATGTAAGGGGTCAGAACGCCGAGGGGCGCCCTGACCCGACCGTGGCTGAGAAAGGTGACATTGCCGCGAGTTTCCAGGCGGCTGTTGTCGACGTTCTCGCGCGCAAACTCGTGGCTGCGGCCGAAAGACACGGTGTCCGGCGCATGGCGATTTCCGGCGGCGTAGCCGCGAACGCGGCGCTTCGCGAGAGACTCTCGGCCGATGCCGAGGAACGGGGTCTTACGCTTTACGTGCCGCCTGTCAAGCTATGCACAGACAATGCCGCCACCGTCGCTGGAATCGCCTTTCACAGGTTGGAGGGGGCGGGGGCTTCCGACATGGTCTTTGACGCCTATGCGCGCAGGCTTGCTCCATAAGGAATATACAAATGACGGCTGACGCGAAGACGGGGCAGTCCGCCTTTCTCAGGGTAATGGTGCTTCTGGCGCTGTTGTTTTTGTTTCTCTCCAGCATAAACATGCTCGGAAGCGGGCTGAAGATGACCGGGGAGGGCGTCGAGGCGTGGCTGACCAAAGTGACGGGCAATCCGTTTGCGGCGCTGATGACGGGGGTTCTCTGCACGGCCATCGTGCAGAGTTCGTCGCTCACGACGAGTATCGTGGTGGGGCTGGTCTCATCAGGGCAGTTGGAGGTCGTGGGTGCAGTGCCCATCATAATGGGCGCCAATATCGGCACTACCATCACATGTACGCTCGTTGCGCTGGGCTTTGTCGGGCGAAGAGGCCGATTTCGCCGCGCGTTTGCCGCGGGGACGATGCATGACTTTTTCAATATTCTCACGGTCATTATTCTGTTTCCGATCGAGTTGGTATTTCACCCGCTAGCAAGGGCGGCGGAGTGGTTCGCGGTCAATTTCGCCGACCTGACGAAGTTTTCGAGTCCGGAAAGCCCGCTCAAGACCGCAACACATTTTCTGTCCGACCGCGTGAAGAACGTGTTCGTCGACGGCCTGTCGATGGGGCAGAAGACAGCGGGCATACTGATGGCGGTCGTCGCGCTCTTGTTTCTCTTCGTCTCGCTCTATTTTCTGACCGGCGTACTCAAGGGATTCATGGCGACGAGGATGGAGTCGCTTCTGGACAGGTTCATATTCCGGAGCCCGTTGCTTTCTCTTCTCCTGGGCCTCGTATTTACTGCGGTTGTGCAGTCCTCAAGCGTAACGACGAGCGTAGCCGTTCCTCTTGTGGCCGCGGGAGTGTTGAGGCTCGAGCAGGTGTTCCCCTACACGATGGGGGCCAATATCGGCACTACCGTGACGGCCTTTCTGGCGGCGCTGGGGACGGGCAATCCTCATGCGCTGGCCATCGCCTCGACGCACACGCTTTTTAACCTGGTGGGGGTGGCGATATTTTTCCCGGTTCGCCGGATTCGCAATATACCTATATTCCTCGCCACGACGCTTGCGTCGCTGACGCTTCGCTCGCGGTGGTATGCCATCCTGTATATTTTCACTATGTTTATTGCGCTACCGCTTTTGTTTGTCTATCTATGGGGATAGGCGTCTCCAAAGTCGTGAAAAGAGGAGTATGCGGGCCTATAATATAGACGTCGTGGCAAGAGGCCGCCTGGCCGACAGGCCTTCCTCAAGCCTTGGGACAACGGAGGACAGAGATGTTTGATTTCAAGGCGTTATTCAATGCGTGGCGCGGCGCCGGCCTCGTCAACGAGATGTTCAAAGAGTTCCAGGAGATGATGGATGACGGCGGAAAGATGTTCAAAGGCGTATGCGACGCGATGAGCGGACGCGACGGCGCGGAGGCTGTCAGAGAAAACCTTCGCGGCCTTGACAAGGAGATAAACCGCACTCAGCGCGACATCCGCAGGAAGGTCGTCGAGCATCTTACGCTAAACCCCGCCTCCGACGTGCCTGCGTGCCTGGTGCTCATGTCGATAGTAAAGGACGCGGAGCGACTCGGGGACTACGCGCAGGACCTCTACAAGGCCTGGCAACTGGCGCCTGAGGCCGTGAAACTCCCCAAATATGCGCCCATGCTGGCACAGTTGCAGGACGAGGTCGGCAAATTCATGGCTGACACGAGACAGGCGCTTGCCACGAGCGATGAGAAACTTGCCAACGACGTCATGGACCGCGAGCGCAGCGTCAAGGCCCTGGCCGACGCCATGCTTGCCGAGGTTACGCGTGACCAGATGTCACCGGCTGAAGCGGTCTCACTGGCGGTCATCTCACGATATCTGCGCCGGCTGGCGGCCCACACGGCCAACATCGCATCGAGCGTGGTAAATCCCGTCGAATGGCTCGATTACAAGTCCAAAAAGCCCAAATAGCGCGAGGAGCCCCCAATGGAAGAAAAGGCTCTCAGACGCATGCTCGAGGACCTCGCCGCCGGTAAGGCGAGCGTGGACGAGGCCGTGAAGAAGCTGCGGCTGCTGCCCTTTGAGGATCTCGGCTACGCCAAGATCGACCACCACCGGGCCATACGCTGCGGCTTCCCGGAGGTTATTTTCTGCCAGGGGAAGACAAAGGGGCAGATAGTCGGCATTGCCGAACGCATAGTGGCAAGCGGCCAGAATGTCCTGGCCACGCGGGTCTCAAACGAAGCCATGGCGCTGCTTGTCGAGATGTTTCCATCGGCCCAGGCCAATGAACTCGCGCGCACGGTCGTCATCACGCAAAATCCTCCCGCGACGCCGCCCGGCCTTATCGCCGTCGTATGCGCGGGCACGAGCGACCTGCCTGTCGCAGAAGAGGCGCGCGTCACCGCCGAAGCCATGGGAAGCCGGACGACGAGCCTTCACGACGTCGGCGTGGCGGGTATCCACCGCCTTCTCGGGCACACGGAGCAGTTGCAGGAGGCAAATGTGGTCATCGTCGTGGCCGGCATGGAGGGGGCGCTGGCCAGCGTTGTCGGGGGCCTCGTCGACAAGCCTGTAATCGCCGTTCCGACAAGCATCGGATACGGCGCGAGCTTCGGCGGCATAGCCCCTCTTCTTACAATGCTCAATTCCTGCGCAGCGGGCATCAGCGTCGTTAATATTGACAACGGGTTCGGCGCCGGGTACATCGCTGCACTTATTAATCGCATCGGGGGCCCCTCCTGTTCGGGCGATAGATCCTCCACCGGAGGGGGGGCATGCAGTTGAAACCTCTCTTTTCGTCCGACTTGCCGGCGCTTGCCCGGCGTGTAATTGACACTCACAAATCGGCCGCCGGGAGTCTTTGCATCGTAGCCGGGTCATACGGGATGGCCGGCGCCGCGGCGCTGTGTGCGTCGGGAGCGCTTCGGTCTGGGGCAGGCTATGTGCGCGTCGTGTGTCCAAAGAGCATCTATCCCATACTCGCCACGCTTGTGCCGTCTGCGGTGTTTGTGCCTCTTGACGACAGTGAAGGGGGATATTCGGCCAAAGATGTCGAGAGGGTTCGCGAGACAATGAAGGTGTCCAGCGCGATTGCAGTCGGGCCGGGACTCTCAGGCAGCGCCGCGGGGAGTCTCCTCGAAGAAATCCTGGCTGATTGCGGGATTCCGGTGGTTCTGGACGCAGGGGCATTTGATTTCATTACTGACATTCCGGTCGCTCGGGGCGCCATGCAATCCGGCCTTATAATAACGCCGCACCCGGGCGAGGCCGCGCGGCTCCTTGGCGTATCCGCCGGAGAGATACAAGCCGACCGCAAAGCGGCCGTCGAGGAACTTGCAGCGCGCTACGGCGCGGTGGCGGTTCTCAAAGGGGCGCTTACGCTCGTCTGCGACGGGAAGTGTCTGTATGAGAACACCACGGGCAACGCCGGTATGGCCAAGGCAGGCACGGGCGATGTCCTCACCGGCGTTATCGGCGCCCTGGCAGCCGGAGGAGTCGGTCCCTTTGATGCTGGGTGTCTTGGTGTCTATCTACATGGGCGGGCCGGTGACATTGCCGGCATGGCGAAGGGCAGGGGCCTTCTGGCCGAAGACATAACAGAGGCTATCCCTGAAGCGTTCCTGGAATATGAGGGCGGGACCTTCGAGAGGGGCGGCGTTTGAAGGCGATAAGAGCCTGTTTTTGGCGGTTAGCGGTGGATTTGCGCGTGGAGAGTCGTCATCCGAGCGCTATGTTGGCCGCAGGCGGGATATACGCGGTGACGCGGGCAATTGTGAAATGGGACAAAAAAATTTGATTTTTTAGTTGCCGCGGGGCGTTTGCCGCGGTACAAGAGTGTATGTCGGTCTGCGCCGTAGTTGTGTAGGGGGATTATGGCGCAAGGGGGAGACGACGCACTGACGGGCAGTCAAGTGCGCTGTCTCAGCCGGGGCCAGGCAGCCGTAGGGCCCGGCCAGAGTTGCGCGGCGCAAGTCTCAAGAGTGGGAGAGGCGTTATTGTGAAAAACTCGTTTTTTCCTTGTAATGCCTCCGACTTTGAAGTACAAGGTTACGTTGTTTTTTTGAGGCGCAGCTTTGGGTGACGCGGTTATGGTCTTTAGGGAAATCCAGTTTGCAGTTGAGGCCCCTTATGCTTCAGGAAGTCCTCAAGTCGGGAATACACCCTGAGACTATTGCTGTTTAGTAAATTGTGTTGCTGCAGTTGTCTCTTTTTCTCAGCGGGTCGGCAGGGGAGATTTGTGGGCGGCAGAATCGCCCTTGCTGCCGAAACCGAAGAAAGGGGGTGATGTAGACCGACGGAGTTTGGCAGCTGATTATGCAGATGGCATCAGCTTCTGATACACCGGGGAAAGAAGCGAGTCGTCGCTCCGTCTGACCGAGATAAATCTGTAGCCGCCGCAGCAGGAGCGTAGGCTCCGCAAGGACGCGCAAAGCGCGTTGGATACCTAACCGGTTTGGGTCACTTTAGGAGGAGCGCAATGAGACGGAAAAGTATAGGCTTTACCCTTATCGAGCTCTTGGTCGTCATGGCCATCATCTCGATTCTTGCTGCCATGTTGCTTCCGGCGCTTACAAAGGCTCGTGAGCAGGCTCGTTCAGTCGCCTGCCGCAGCAACCTCAAGCAGCTGGGTCTCTCAATGGGCATGTATCAGGGCGATTACGATGAATTCTTCCCGACAGCCGGCAACGTACCGTCCGGTTGGTCCGTCGTAACGGATGACACCGGATGGCGTCAGTGGATGGTTGCCGGTGGCGGCGATCCCGATGCCGACCCCTGCTACATCAACCCCATCGAGATTCTTGCTCATGAGAACTATCTGAAGATCGGCTGGGCGGACAACAGGGATCGCGTTCGCGATT
>CALMGO010000115.1 GCA_937863625.1 uncultured bacterium | reverse complement strand
CAGCAGCACCACGGCGGACAAAGCGATAAAAAGCAGCGCCGCCCTGCGCCGCGAGCGGAACCTGCGCCATGCGAAAAAGACCGCGTAGAGGAGCAGAAACACATGGCCGAATGAATAGTAGACCAATCCGAAATTCGATGCGTCCGTGGCGTCTACCTCGTATGTGTCCTCCCGGACGGCGGGATCCTGGGTCCGGAACGGGTATGCCGTGACGTTACCCAGGAGAATGCGGATGTTCTTCGCCAGGGGAATCCCGGCGAACCTGTCCTCAAGCGGCGCGTTTTCTATGTCGTTATTCTTCCCGGAAATCGAGAACGCCCATGACTGTTCCTTGATGCGCAGGAAATACGTGCCGTCGTTGACGTAGTTGCGGTACACCCAGAACCACGAGGTCGAGACGGTGAGGACAATACACACCGCGGCGAACCGGAGCATCGCTCCCGCGTCCCGCCTTATGTCCCGTATCCCGTGCACGGCCAAATGCGCTGCAAGAAAAACTCCCACCGTCACCGGCAGCACGAATGTCGCGACTATCTTCGACGACCAGGCGACCGCGAACGGGAAAGCTCCCATGAGGATCTTGCGGCTTTCCATATCCCGGACGCTTTCGGCGAGAAGAAAGGTCAGCGATAGCCAGGGGTATATGTAGGCGGTGTAATTCTTGCAGGCGTCCATGTGTACCATTACCGCGGGCGTGCTCATGATTACGGCGGTGAAAAAAAGCGCGTGGGGAGGCCGCAGCGACAAGAAACGCAGCAACCTGTACAGCGCAAGGCACAGTGCAACGCTGAAGATAACCGCCGGCAGGGCGATTATCACGATGTTGTTGAAAAACCAGAAGGCCCACAGGTTGAGGAGGCTGCCGCCGAGAAAGGTCCGGTTTACGTTTTCGAAATGGGGATTGCCTCCGTATGAAATCGTCACCGGCATCCACCCTTGTTGATGCCAGCGGACGACCGGTTCGAGGTGGTACGCAAGGGCGTCGTTTACGTGGGGGGCATACCTTATTACCTTGGAAAGCCCGGTGCCGAGAAGCAGCGCAAGAAGGATGAGCGACAACACGGCAAGCCGGTTGCCCAGGAGCCGCCGCAGCGAAGACCATGCCGCGCGCGCGTCGGAAGCCAAGCCCCCCGCGGAGGTCCGCAGCAAAAACAGTCCCGCCGCGCTGCCGGCCGCGAAAACGCTCGCGACGATGCCTCTGCGCAGAAGACGCGCATCGTCGAAACCCACAAGCGCCGGCAATGCGCCGAGCGACATGAAAACAAGTATGATGAGAAACACGTAAACCCATATCCCGTATTCCACGGAGAAAAGCAGATTTCCCGTCTTGCTTCGTCCCCTGCCTATTCGATGGGCCAGAACCAGCGAAAAGGCGGCCAACAACACGTTGGATAACAGGTAGAGGAGGTTCATCGCGGCGCACCGCCTTCGTCGGACGCGTCAGGCGCAGCGGGGAGACCGTACGGGAGCGGCCACTCGACAATGGCAAGGCAGTCTACGGCAACCGCGCCGTCGGCTGTCAGCCCGAGCGTGTGGTCGCCGGAGGTCAGCGGGCCGATCTGCGCGTAGACGACCTGGAGGTCCGAATCGTAGCGGGTTTTTGCGCAGGAGGCTTCGCCGGCGTAGCGACCGTCGATATTGACGGAGACGGCGGCGGGCGATTCGGGCGAGGAGTATCTCAGCATAACCGCCGCGCCCGACAGGCCCTGCGCGAGGCTGAAGCGGTACGTCAGCGGCGAGTCGTGGTTCGGCTGTTCGAGTCGTAAGACGGCGCCGCCGTAAGCCATGTCAAGGCGCGAGCGCGAGACGTCCGGGCGGGCATCCGCGTCCTCAGCCTCTATCCAGCACAGAGCGTTGTCGAAAAGAGGGCCCGTACCTTCCCGCCAGAAATCGTAAGCGACGGCGAGATAGCCGGTTTGCCGGCGGGGCTCAAAAAACGTCCCGTAGAGGAGCAGACCTTCCCCGCAGCTGAAGCCGTAGTCGCCAAACCGCGCCGCGAGCTCACCCTGCGGGTTTCGCAGATCGAGCGTCCCCTGTGGCCCGGCCTCGGCGTTCAACCCGCCGTAGAGACCGGCCAGTCGGGTCGAGAGAAGGATGCCGCCGTCGCTGCGAAAGATCAGAGAACCCAGGGAGGAGTCCACGGCGGCGGCTTCGTCGGTCACGAACGCCATGGCCTGCCTGCCCGAAAATAACCTGAACGGCTGTATGCCGCCGTCACACAAAGACGAAAGAGGCAGGGTGCCGGAGGTGAAAGACACGCGGGGATCATGCTGTGCGACCTGGAGATACGTCAGAAACCTGAGGCTCTTTTCGTAGCTCTCGTTGGTGCTGTAGAACACGTAGAACAGGCTGTGATCGCCGGTGACCAGCACCTTCAGGGTGTCATCGTCGATGAGAAAATCCACATTGGGCAAACGCGTCCGGCGCGCGCCGTAGAGCCACTCCTCGGACATGACCAGCCGGTATCCGGCCCAGGAACGCGCGATCCGGTCGTCGCAGTGCAGAAAGAAAATCCGCTGCTGGGGGCGCTCGATGGGCCAGGCCAGGTCGGCCACCGGCATAATGTTCCTGTAGAAAACCGTTTCCGGCGACTTCGCCGCGCGCTCGAATGCGTCCGGAGTCACTCCTTGCGGCCCCCAATCATCCGCCGGCTTGCACACGAGGATTTCCCGTTTGACGCGGTAGTTGTAATTGGGAAACATGTGTCCGTACGCGGCAGCGATGAATCCGCGATGGCCGTAAAGGTAGATCCAGTAGAGCAGGAAGACAGCCGCGAGGGCTAAGTATAAGACCCGCTTTTTCCGCATTCGTGGGTACCACATTCTGCAAGTGCCTGGGAGGGGACGCCCCCCATTTTAGGGCGGTAAAGAGATCATGTCAAGGCGGCCATGTCTTCGTAGCCCCTGCCGAAGCGCGCTGCGCCGCGGACGGACCGGCCGCGCGTCATCAGCCGCCCGACGGGTTCGGCTCCGTGGTCCGGCTGAAATTAAAGAGGTAGTACTGCCCGTTGCCGTCGAGTCGGGGGTCCAGATATGGAGCAAGCGCCTCCGGTTTGCCCGTGGGCCTGAGTTGCCACGGCGATATCACCGCGTAGGCTATTCCGCGGTTTATGGCGTAGGCTGCGATGCGTTCCTGGGTATCCATAGGCGATACGCGCCAGTCGAGGCCGGCCCAGAGCGCTATCCACGGATTATTGCACATGAGCGGTGTGCCGGGAGGCAGTATCTCGGAGAGCCGTCTGGCGACGACGCGCTCCTGTGCCTGTGCCGCGAGCCCCGTGACGTGGAGGTGAGGGGGCGGTTCGGGGCGGTTCTGGACGAAAATCGCCGTTACCAGCAATGCGATAATGACAACGGCGGGCAGCTCGGCCGAAAGCGCAAGCAGGCGATTTGACGCGCGCGCGCCGCCGATCGTGCGAAGAATAAGCATCCTCGCGAGGTCAAGGCCGCGGGCGAGCAGGATCGCCGCAAACGGCATCAGATAAAGAAGGTTGCGCGGAATGATCCCGAGCGAAACCGCGATAATGGCCATCGATACGGCCGACGAGAACAAAAAGGCGACCCAGGAGAAGGTCTTTGCGTTCCATGGCGGGACGATAAGCGCCGCGACGATGAATGCCCATGTGTACCAGCGCGCCAGCGGCGACTGCCCGCGCAGCATCCCCTGTCCGAATACCAGCAGCCAGCGGGCATCGGCGTCGGCGATAGCGGAAAAGCCCGTCGACAGCATGCCCGGGCCGGACGAGCGTTCGAGGTGATAGGGGGTAATGCCCCAGTAAGGCTGATCCATTTCTGTGGCGTCTTCGTTGAGCCGGTAGTGGATGTCGAGGAACTCGGTGTTTTTGTTCTTGGAGACCCACTTCCAGAGGGCCTCGCGAATCATGACTTTGTTGCTGAGCTTGGCGCCAAGCGACCAGCGCCCGGTGACGCCGTGGAGGTAAAAGAGAAACGGGGAAAAGGCGGCTGTCATGGCGACGGCGACAAGAGCCGTCTGCGCAAGCGCGCGCGCGTTAAAGAGTCTGCGGCGGACCGCCAGGTCAATGACGAGCCAGAGAAAAAGAAAAGCAAAAACCACGGGGCCCTCAGAACGCACCAGCGACGCCAGGCCGAAACACGCCCCTGCCGACGCGGCGCGCAGCCACCCGCCGTGCCGGGAAAAAAGCCAGAGAAAAGCGGCGCCGGACATGAAGAGCGTTATGTATAGAGGCTCACTGCCGCAGTAGAGCTTGAAGACGTAAGGGACGTACTCGGCGGAGAAGAAGGTGAGAGACGGCCAGACTGTGGCGGCCACGGCGGCGTAGATGGCCGTCCGGCGGCCGTACACATCCCGCGTAAGAAAAAATACCGGCAGCGGCAGCAGCGCGCCCGCCACGCACGAGACCGAGCATGTGGCCAGGCGGATGTTATCGGTGACCAGCGCCACGAGCCCGACAAGCAGCGGGTAAAGAGGGGGAAAGGCCGTATGGGGAAGGCCGTTTAAGGTATAGCCGCGTCCGGACACGAGGTTATGGCCGAGGATGTAGTAATACATTTCGTCGAA
>CALMGO010000114.1 GCA_937863625.1 uncultured bacterium | reverse complement strand
CAAGGGGTATGTGGCTGTGGCCGATGAACGTGAGCGGATATTTCGTATCGCCAAATACCTCTTCCGCATGGGCCACCGTGAAGATGTAATCGAAATTTTCCGGCTTTCGCGGCGACGAATGGGCGATTGTGAGATCTTCGAACTCTCTTAGA
The DNA here is from genome assembly GCA_937863625.1 of uncultured bacterium. Lineage (GTDB taxonomy): Bacteria > Planctomycetota > DG-23 > SLPQ01 > SLPQ01 > CALMGO01. The sequence goes on along the minus strand of CALMGO010000114.1, from coordinate 1,834 downwards.
AGCGGCAACCCCGCGAGAAACGCGATATCATCGGGCGTTAACCGCGAGATGCTGAAGAGAATGGCCTCCCGCGCTGCGCTGTTAAAGCAATCTACGTCAAACCGGCCCACGGCAGCCAGGTCGTGATTGCCGGCGATGGTCTGGATGCCTCTGTTTCTTATGCGGTCGAGGCATTGCTTGGGGTCTGCGCCGTAGCCGATGATGTCGCCGAGACAGAGCATCTCGTCACAGCGTTCCTTCTCCAAGGCGTCGAGCACCGCGTCCAGGGCCTCGATGTTGGAATGAACGTCGCCGAAAAGGCCGTATCGCACAGGCACCCTCGTATTGTTATCCCAGTTCCCTGTCCTGGAACAAGAGTATTGCCACGGCAATTGCCGCTGTGATGTAGAGAAGACTGTAGACAACCGTCAGGCCGACCATGCTCCAAGGCACAAGCCGCCCAAGCCCGATGGCGCTGTAAGTCTCAGTGTGGCTCTGGAAATTGGGCAAAATATAGTAAAAAAGCCGCGCCACCGGCTCAGCCGCGCTCTTTGTCGCGTGCAGATAGCTCACAAGGGGCCCGGAAATGCTGGCGATGATGAAAAGCGCAAACGAAAGCGACACGTTGAGTATCATCGGCAGACGGGTCGAAAACGCCACGCTCACCGCCGTGAGCACCATCGTCTGAAACAGCCCGAGAATGAGTCCCGGAAAGAGGACCTTCACATCCACCCAGACACCTTCATACTGAATGTGCTGCAGTACGATGTCGCCGCCGAGCACCTTGGCCACCGTGACCATTATGAAAACCGCTGACAGCAACACCGCCATGACAACGAGGCTGTAAGAGATGCCGAGGAATTTTCCTATCACAAATTCATGCCTGCGCAGGGGTTTCGACATCACGGTCATCGCGGTTTTGTTCTCGATCTCCGTCGTAATGAGATTCGAAGCGCTGAATATCCCCAAAAGCAGGATGCAGAGAGTATATGTGCCAAGACCGACATCCCGGACGAATTTGACCTCCTCGTCACCAAGCGTAAAGGTCGGCATAAGGTACGAAAAGAAGAAAAGCAGCGACCCGAGGACCAAAAGCGCGAAAAACACCGGCTGGCGTACCGATTCTCTCAAAGTTGTTGCCGCCACGGTAAAACTTCTCATAGCCGCTCCCGTCAGAAACGCACCGCAAAGCCGTTGAATTCCCCCGTATCTTCCGCCCAACTCACTTGTACATCGTCTATATTGGGCTCCATCTGCGAGGCAAGGTCCTCCATGAACGCGCGGATCTCCGCCTCGGCCCCCTCGGCGGCCACTTCTACGCGGCCGTCCGAGAGATTCCTGACGTATCCGGACACCGCATAACGCCGTGCGATGCTTCTGGCCGTGAAACGAAACCCAACACCCTGCACATAGCCGCTGTAACGGATTAGAGCGCTTGCCATTGCCGCCCCCTGCCCGGAAAACACCTCGGGGGCGGTAAATTATAGACTCCCCAAAGGCCAAATCAAGGCGATTTTTTTTGCTCGCAGGCGCAGTTGCCCATATAATGTTCCACGTGGAACACACGGCGTCCAGGCGCGCATAACCACGGCCGCAACTAATGCCCCTCGCCGGGGGGAATGTTCCACGTGGAACATCCAGGGGACCAGATGGGCCTCGTAATAGCGATTGCTAATCAAAAGGGTGGCGTCGGCAAGACCACCACCTCCATAAACCTTGCGCACGGCCTTGCCCTTGCCGGGCATGAGGTGCTTCTGGTCGACTTCGACCCTCAGGCTAACGCCAGCTCCGGAGTCGGCGTCCGCGCCGAGGCGAGCCCGCCCCGAGAGGTCACCCTCACCCACGCCCTCTACGA
>CALMGO010000113.1 GCA_937863625.1 uncultured bacterium | reverse complement strand
CAATTACACGAGTCCCGCGCATGGCCGTGACGAGGCCGCCATAGAGGCGGTCTGGGGGAGGGTCTCGGGCAGCGCGGTATTTGCCGCCTCGGACAATCTCGAGGGGGCACTGGAGATGAATGACGCTGTCTTCGACGCGCTCGCCGCGCTCCGGCGCGACGGCCGCATTACCGAAATCTCGTCCATCTCGCCCGTCCTGCCCGCCGAAAAGACGCAAGCGCTCAACGACGGGCGCTGGCAGGCGTTCTGGACGCCTGAGCGGGTCCGCCGGACGTCGTTGGACCTCGCACAGGCAGCCCGCGAATCGGGGTTTACCGCGGACGCGTTCAATCCTTTCTTCGAGGGGCTTTCGCGCCGGGCGGATTTTCTCCGCCTGGGCGACTTTGACGGCACAGGCCTTGACCGGTTCATCCACAGCAGGATAGCCGAAACGGCCGCCGGCACTGTCGTGATGACGACTTTCAAGACTAAGGACTACGAGACGTTTCTCCAGGCCGCCGAGACCATCCGCCTCGCGGTTCCCTCGGCCGCTATACTTGACGGGAGGGCCTTTGCGCAGCGGATTGCCGATGCGGCGCGAAAAGAACTCACGCTTATAGCGCTGCTTGCGTGCGCGGCCGTAGCCGTCTGTCTTTTTTTCATCTCAGGCAGAGTCGAGCTCACGGTCTTATGCCTGGTGCCTGTGCTTTTGTGTCTTTTTACGACGTTGGGTCTGATGGGCCTGGCGGGAGTCCGCGTAAACCTCGTCAGCAGTCTTTTTGTGGCGTTCATCTTCGGCGTCGGCCTCGACTACGGTATCTTCTTTACCGCCGACGCGCTCCGGCGATACCGGGGCCTCAGCGCCGACGCGGGCGTGGTGTTTGGCTCGGTCATCTTCTGCGCGCTTACGACCGTCGCGGGTTTCGCGGCGCTGGCGCTCGGGCGGCATCCTGCCCTTTTCTCTGTCGGCATTACCGGCACCCTCGGCCTGACGTCCAGCCTCGTCTGGGCGTTTGTCGTGATGCCGCCGCTAACGGAGAGGCTGCTGCCTGCGGCCGGCCGCGTAGGATCTCCTTCGCTGGCAACGATCCTGGGCGGGGCATACACCGCTTTGTATCTTGGTTCGAGCTGGCTTCTATACGCTTTCTTCCTCCGCCCGATCTTCTCGGTTCGTTTCCGTCACGATCAGGAGCGAATGCGCCGCGCCGTCCGTCGATACATGCAGATGGTGGCATCCGGGCTCATGCGGCACTTCCCATATCCCGCCAGCCGGGTCCGATACGAGAACGCATCGTCCGAACACTTCGCGAGCCCCGCCGTAATCGTCAGCAACCACCTCGCCGCCGTCGACATCATGTACATCCTGTCTCTTCCATGCGACATGGTCATGGTTGTGAAGGACTGGGTGCTCGCCGCTCCCCTGGTGGGACGTTTTGCGCGAGATGCAGGGTACGTCTGCATCGGCGACGAGTCTTTCGACGGCATCTTCGAGAGCGCGCGGCGGCATCTGGCCGGCGGGACGTCTGTAATGATATTTCCCGAGGGCAGCCGGTCGCCTGACGCGTATATGCGCCGGTTCCACAAGGGCGCATTCGAACTGGCCGTCAGGACGCACGCCGATGTGCTGCCCGTCCTTCTCACCAATACGCAGGCCTGCACGCCGCGCGGGTTCTTCTGGATCGGCGCGCATTCCATGAACCTGCGCGTTCTGGAGCGCGTCACTCCTGCCACCTTTGATTACTCCCTCGGCGCAAAGGAGCTCGCCGCTCACGTCCGGGAGTTGCTGAGAGAACGGCAGCCGTCCGATTGGCGTGACACGCAGGAAGGCCCATCTTTCCGGATACAGATAAAAAGCCTCTACAGGTTCAGAGGGGCCTTTGTGGAACACTACATCGCCTGGAAACTCAGGCTCGACCCGATGTTTGAACTTGTCGACGCGCTGGTCCCCGTCCGCGGCAACATACTCGACCTCGGTTGCGGTTACGGCCTTATGTCCAATATTCTCGCGCGCAAGTCGATGGAGCGGCGCGTCACCGGCGTCGACTTTGACGACAGGAAGATCCGCATCGCGCGCCGGACTGCGCTCGAAACGCAGAACACCTGTTTTGAGACGGCGGATATCATCACGTGGAATTTCCCGTCGGCTGACGCCGTCCTCATGATAGATATCCTTCACTACTGGACGGGCGACGTCCAGAAAGAGATCATCAAAAAGGCCTGCGAGTGCGTGGCTGACGGAGGGACCATCATCTTTCGCGACGCCTGCGCCGCGCCGACACGAAGGCACCGCGTCACCGCGCTGCTGGAGGTTTTTTCAACCGCCACCGGCCACAATATGTCCGGCGACGGGCTGTTCTTCAAGACGCGGGAGTTTTACCTGGAAGCATTTAGAGCATGCGGCCTGTCCGTCCGTCGCGAGGTCGGCGAGGCCGGACGCGGCTCGAACGTGACGCTTGTCCTGGAGAAATCCCTGCATGGCGCATGACGTCATCATCATAGGCTCCGGCATCGCAGGGATGAGCGCCGCCGCGGCGCTTGCCAGGGAAGGACTCAAGGTCCTCGTCCTCGAAGCGCACCGCCACCCCGGCGGTCTTATGCGCGTTTACCACAGGCAGGGGCAGACACTGCCGACGGGAGTCCACCAGGTCGGGTCTCTCGGTGAGGGAGAGATTTTGTGGCGCTATTTCAAGTATCTCGGCATCCTGGACAAGGCAAGGTTTGCGCGGATGCGGGACGCCACGGCTTTCGAGCTGCGCCTGCCGGGCCTGGCGATCCCTGTCAACAGCCCGGAGCAGTTTCGCGACGACATGTTCAGTACGTTCAGTTCACAACAGGCCGTCCTTGAACGGTTCTTCAAGGACCTCGAAGAGACTGTTGCGGGTTTTCCTCTTTACAACTTCGGCGCAGAAGGGGCAGACTTCGCCGGCACGCTTGCCGGGACGTCGCTTGCGGATTATCTCCGCGGCATCGGCGCCTCCGAGCGGCTCGCGGCTGTCCTCGCCGGCATCGGCCCCTTTCATGGAGTGCCGCCGAGTGAATGTCCGGTTCCGGTGCACTTTCTTGTAATGCATTCATTTCTGTCAAGCACATGGAGGGTGGACGAGCATCACAGGCCCCTTGTCGACGCCTTCACCGAGACTCTCGCCGAAGCCGGCGGCATACTCATTTGCGATGCGGAAGTCTCGGCGATAAACGTCCACGGCGGCGGCGTTTCCGGCGTGCGGCTGACTGACGGCAGGGAGTTTCACGCTGGCAGGGTTCTCTTTACCGGACACCCCCGCCGCCTCGCTGATATCCTCCCCGCCGGGAGCATGCGTCCGGCCTTTTTCAAGCGTGTGGCGCAGCTAGATGAGACATGTGGAGTCGTCGGCGTGGCCGCCGTTTCCGACGGCTCGGCGCCTCCGCCGCATCGCGGGAGTGTCATGTCGTATGACAGTTATGACATCGAGGCCGCCTACCGGCAGCGCCCGGCCTCAAGGGGCGATGCGCCGGGAATGGTCTTCGCGGATTTCATGTCCGACGCCTTGCGCCCCTGGCGCCTCAAGGCCATCACCACGACGCAGGAGGACGAGTGGGAGCGCTGGACTTCCACGAGGACAGGCCGCCGCGGCGACGATTACACGCGGACGAAGGCGGATGTTTCCCGCCGGGTACTCGATGCCGCGTGCGGGCGTTTCGGGATTGACGCCGCATCGATGCGGATAGTCGATGCGTTCTCGCCGCTCACGGTGCGTGATTTCACGCACAGCCCCACGTGCAGCGCATACGGAATCAGAAAATCCATCTCCGCCGGCTCGGCTGCAGGGTTCGCCGCACGCACAAGGCTCAAAGGGTTCTTTCTCGCCGGACAAAACATACTCCTTCCAGGCGTCGTAGGCACGGTTATAAGCGCAATGGACGCCGTCGCCGGTATAATAGGCCGCGACAGGTTTATCGCTTCAGTCAGAAAGGCCTCCGAATGAGACGCGTAGTCATAACGGGCATGGGCATTATTTCGCCCATCGGCAACTCCCCCGACGACGCGGCAACCGCCCTGGCCCGCAAGGAGAGCGGCATCAGGCAAATGCCCGAATGGACGTCTGTCGGCGACCTCAAGACTCGCGTAGCCGGCACGGCCGATACTCCCGACCCCAAAGTCATCCCTCGCGCCCACCGCCGTACCATGGGTCGCGTGGCCTTGCTCGGGGCATTTGCGGCCTCAAACGCCGCCTCGGACGCGCGCCTGACCGGACAGGATATGGCCTCAGGCGCGGTGGGCCTTTCGATGGGCTCTACCACGGGCTCGGCTCACGTCCTCGAGCAGTTCTACCGGGAGTACTTCGCGGCCAACGGAATCGGACTCCTCGAAGGAACTCTCTTCATGAAGGTGATGAGCCATACCGTCGCCGCCAATGTCGCCGCCACCCTCGGCATAAAGGGGCGCGTTACGGCCCCCTGTTGCGCCTGCGCGTCATCGGCGCAGGCGATAGGAGAAGGTTTTGAGGCCATCCGCGCCGGACTGCAGGACGTCATGCTCTGCGGCGGCAGCGACGAAGTCCATGCGACCACCGCCGGCGTCTTTAATATCTTAGGCGCCGCCTCCACGTCCTTTAACGACCGGCCGCACCAGACGCCCCGTCCGTTTGACACCTCGCGCGACGGCCTGGTCGTCTCCGAAGGCGCTGCGGTAGTCGTCCTGGAAGAATATGAGCGCGCACAACGGCGAGGGGCGTGCATATACGGGGAAGTGCTCGGCTACTCCGCCAACTGCGACGCGGCGAACATGGCCCTTTCCGGCGTCGACGGCATGGCGTCCTGCATAAGAGGCGCACTGTACTCGGCAGGCATAGCCCCCGAGGACCTCGATTACGTGAACGCGCACGCCACCGGCACCGTCCTCGGCGACGCATGCGAGGCGGAGGCGCTCAGGGCGACGGTCGGGGACAGCGTCCCCGTCAGCTCGACAAAGGGGCATGTCGGCCATACCCTCGGCGCATGCGGCGCCATGGAGGCCATCTTCTGCGTGCAGATGATGCGCAGGCGGTTCCTCGCCCCCACCCTCAATCTTGATATGGTTGATGACACCTGCTCGGGTCTGAGGCACCTTGGCGATACTGTGGAGGCCTCGCCTGAGTTGATTCTTTCGAACAGTTTCGCCTTCGGAGGCATAAACGCCGCCGTCGTACTTGCAAAAGCCTGACATGGAGCGTGCCGACATGAAGACTGCAAAGGCGAAGTCCCGGCTCCGGCGCATCCTGCTGCGCGTCGCCATCGCCTCGCCCTTTGTCCTTGCGGCTTGCGGCGTGGCCGCCAGCTACATCATCGACTGGGCCTGCGAACTCCACCCGCCGAAACTCACCTATGTGCCCGCCATACTCTCCATGCCGCTGGTCGAGGCGGACGGCATCCGGACCATCGGGGACAATTCTCTAAGCAGGCGCGACGGCATCATCAGAATGAAAATCAGCGGCGACCCATACACTCTCGGGTACGCAAATGCAGTACTCACGCAGGAATACGTGCGCGAGCAGGAAACCCAGTTTCTCGCGCTTATCAGGCAGTTTGTCCCGAGCGACTGGAAGCTCTGGCTGCTGAAGAAATTCATCGTCGTGCGTAACCGCGGGCTCGACCAGTACATAGCGCCGGACCGCCTCATGGAGATCTACGGGCTCTCTCAAGGGTACAACGACCCGTTTCCTGAGATCGGGCCGCTATATCACCGTCTGGTCAACTACCACGCGGCCCATGACATCGGCCACGCGCTGATCGACAATCCGCTTCTCGGGTGCACGTCCTTTGCCGTCAGCGGGCCATACACGGCAAACGGCCACCTCTGGACGGGTCGCAACTTCGATTTCGACGCCGCCAGGTGTTTCGACGAAAACAAGATAGTCATGCTCGTGACACCGGATGACGGATTGCGATTTCTATCGGTCGGGTGGCCGGGTCTCGTCGGTGTTGTGACGGGTCTCAACGAAAAGCTCATATTCGCCTCGCTTAACGCCGCGCATTCGGAGGACTCCGCCAGAATCGGCACGCCCGTCAGCCTCGTGCTTCGCGAGGTGATGCAGCATGCTTCAACACTCGATGAGGCAGTCAGCATCATAGTCAACGCGCAGGTCTTCGTGTCCGATTCATACCTTGTCGCCGACGGCAAGACGGGGCAGGCTGCGCTGGTGGAGAAGACCCCCGCGCGAAGCGCCGTTGTTCGCTGGGAATCCGACGCCATTGTAAATACGAACCATTTCCTCTCTCCTCAGTGGGGTGCTGACGCCGGCAACCTCGCCTACATCCGGGAGGGGACTTCCGTAGACCGGTATCAGCGGACGGTTGAGCTTCTCGATGAATACAAAGGCGCCCTTGATGAGAAGACGATCGCCGCCATCCTCCGTGACCGCAGCGTCCCCGGAGTGCCTTCCGCCGGGCTCGGCAACCAGGCCGCCATCAACCCTCTTGTGGCGACTCACTCGGTCATCGCCGACGTAACGGCAGGCATTATCTGGGTTTCCGCTTCACCGCACCAGCTCGGCGCCTATGTGCCCTTCTCGATTTCCTCGTTTGACGCCCCTTCCGGCGCCGAGGCCGTCCCGGCCGACGCGCTTCTCACTGACGGCGGCTATGACGCGTTTTTGGAGGCCAGGGCGGCTCTCGCTTCGGCGCAAAAGGCGCTTGACGAAGGAGACGCCAAAACTGCGTCCGCTCTTGCCGGCCGGGCCATGCAGGCCAATCCCGGTTATTACGAACCGTATCTCGTCATGGGAAAGGCCGCACTGGCGCTTAAAGACTATGAAAACGCGCGCAAATACCTCGATGCGGCTCTGGCGGCCTATCCGCCTTACCAGTCCCAGCGCGACGAAGTGACCGCCCTTGTTTCCGGCATCTCGCAAGCCCCCGGCAAATAGGCCCGCCACGCGGCGCAGCATGCACTTTGCCCTTGATTCACCCTGTATTTGAAATATACTGGCCGACCGAGTTCACATACAGTTTCGGGGGATATCTGTACGTATCGCGGAGGTGATGTTGTCCGGGTCTTCTGGAAAGGTCGCCCTGGTAACGGGTGCATCCCGTGGCATTGGACGCGCCGTTGCGGTTGCGCTGGGCAAGGCGGGCTTTCACGTCATAGTCAATTTTCACAGCTCCGTCGAGGCCGCTGAAGAAGCGCTCCACGCGGTTTGTCTCGCCGGCGCAACAGGTGAGATCATGGCTTTTGACGTCCGTGACGCGGCCGCCTGCTCAAAGGCCGTCGACGACATCCTGG
>CALMGO010000112.1 GCA_937863625.1 uncultured bacterium | reverse complement strand
CCGCGAGTTGAGCAACGTAAGCCAGAGCGCCGAAGGCAGAACTGACTTATTCGGAACGCGCATCAGGCGACCGAGGACACCGCGATGTCCCTTGCGGGATGCGGACGGCGTGTCATTTAACATCTCAGGCGCCTTTGTCACGCTCGCGGACATTGCCAGACCTCCGATAAGATGCCGGTGTGGTGTTCGTAGCTCGACGTGGGGCCAAGGGAGTTCTCAGCCGGCACCGGATGCTCCGGTCCGGGTGCGGAAGGCACCTCGGGACTACTGACGGCAGATGGGGGAGATAGCGCCGGGTTGGGGGCGTCGCTTTGGTGGAAACCGAAGACAAGAGGCGTCAGGACTATGGCTGCGGTAGAGACCACGACCGTGAACGGCACTCCGATTCTCGCGAAATCACCAAACCGGTAGGCTCCGGCCGAGTATACCATGAGATTGGTCTGGTAACTGACCGGGCTTATGAACGCGTACGAAGAACCCAGCATTATCGCGATCGCGAAGGGGGTGAAACTGACCCCCAGCCCACCTGATAGAGACAGCGCAATCGGAAAGGCAAATGCCGCCGCAGCCGCGTTTGTCACGAGGTTCGCCATGAGTACACAACTGACAAATATCACCGCAAGCGCCGCGTGCGGGCTTCCGCCGCCGGTCGCCTGTATGATCTCCGCGAGCCGGGCGGAGAGCCCGCTTGCCGTAACGGCAGGCTCCATCCCTATCGCGCATGCGAGCACAACCAGCGTCCTCAACTCCACGCTCCGGGCCGCCTCGCCAAGCGTCACGCACCGGGTCAGAAGCATAGCCCCCGCCGCCAGAAGCGCAGCGTTTAACATGCTGAGCATTCCTGTCGCGGCGGCGGCCACCATCGCCAGCGTTATCATCACCGCCAACACAGCCTTGTCCGTCCTGTAAATGCTGTAGCCTCTTACGCGCTTAGAGAGCGATAGCTCGGATTGCTTCTGTCTGAGCTCCTTCGCGTCCGGGTCCATCTCGAGCACGACGTTGTCGCTCGCTTCGACGACGGCCTTTGATATCGGCACGTCCACCGGCCCCCCATGCCGCGACACCGCGACTATGGCTACCTTGCCGGGATAATCCCTGGCGACGAGGTCAGCGTAGCGCGTGCCTATCGTCTGGCTCCATGGCGACACGACGACTTCGAAAAGCGCGTTGCCGTAACGCCGGCGCGGAACAGCGACACCCGCGTTAAAAGGCTCCACCCCTATAGACGTCCAGAGCGAGGACAAGGCGTCAATATCCGCCGCGAATGTCACCACGTCGCCTGCGGCAAGCAATGTGCCCGCGCCCGCATCCACGTGTTCTCCGGCGCGCCTGCAAAGCGCCACCACTTCATGGCCGGACGCGCCGTCCCATCCGACCTCCTCAAGTGTCTTGCCTCTGAGAGGCGAAGACTCGTCCACGGCGAATTCCACCCGGTACTTGCGGTCGGATTCCGCGCTGCTTTCAGCGCTTCTGGACTCCGGCAGGAGCCTTCGTCCGAAGAGAAGTATGAAGGCAATGCCGACAAGCGCCGCGGGTATGGCGACCCATGCCGGGTCAAATATCGCTATCGCCAGTATAGCGCGGCCTCCCCCGCGGGGGCTGCTGATTTCGCTAAGCACCATGCCCGCGACAACGAGGTTTGTCGATGTGCCGATTACGGTCGAGGCGCCGCCGAGTATCGACGCATAACTGAGCGGTATGTAAAGCTTCGAAGCGGCAAGCCTCGTGGTCCTCGATATCTCCCTCACCACGGGAATCATCATCGCCACGAGCGGTGTGTTATTGAGAAAAGCGCTGCAGAGCGCCACGGGCGCCACGAGCCTTGCCTGCGCCTGGAGGATGTCTTTGGGCCGCCCGATAAGCCTGTTTGTGATAAGCGACGTCGCGCCCGTAGAATACGCGCCGGATGCAACGATGTAGAGCACCGCCACAGTGATGACTCCCGGGTTTGAGAACCCGCTCAAAAGCTCTCTCTGGGGCGCGAGTCCCAGCGTCATGGCGGCCGTCAACGCTCCGAGAAACACCGCGGCCGGCGGCAGCTTCGTAAATATCAGAAGTGCCAGTGTCGCCGCAAGTACGCATAAAGTCAACCACGCCGCCGCCGTCATGCTACATCCCCGGTTGAGTGGTCTCTCTGGCCCATCGATTTACCCTCATGGCGATCACAGTCCGCGTGTCGCCGTGTACGATACCGCCGCCAGCTGCAAAGGCAAGATTAAACGCCTCAGCTCCCCGCATGACAGTCGGTCAGCCACTGCCGGGGGAAATCAAAACACTGTACGGAGCACTCCTTACCCTCAACCGCGACGGCCGCCGCGTACCCGTTATCAATGTCGAGTCCCCGGACGGTCCACCTTTCGATTTCGGCGGGCTCGTAGTAGACGGCCTCAAGCGCCTCGCCGTCGCTTGTCACGCTCACTTCAAATCCGTCAAGCGTCGCCGAAAGCCCCTGCCCGGTCGCCTTGATGAATGCTTCCTTGCGGCTCCAGCACCTGAAAAAGGCCGAAACCATCCCGGCGCCGCGTAATGCCTCTATCGCAGCGACCTCCCCAGGCGCGAAGAACCTCCTCGCCACCGCCGCTGAAGTCCGCCGTTGGCTCTCGCACTCGACATCCACCCCCACTTCGCGCCCCTCGGCGAACGCAAAAAGTCCCAGCCGCCCTGAGTGGCTGATGTTAAAACGAAGCCCCATTTCTCCAAATGCGCCCGCAAGCGACGGCTTGCCGTGCGCGCCGTATTGGTACCGGATATCACCAGGGGTTCTGCCAAGATATCCGCCGAGCAGAATCCTCACTATCGCGTG
>CALMGO010000111.1 GCA_937863625.1 uncultured bacterium | reverse complement strand
GCGCGTCAGCACGACATGCCCCAGGTGCCGCGGCGAGGGCAAGGTTATATCCGACCCATGCGGCAGTTGCGGCGGAGCGGGACTCTCCGCGGTGCTCCGCGAGATAGCCATCGACGTCCCGGCCGGCATCGAGAGCGGCCAGCAGATGCGGCTCAAGGGGCAGGGCGACCATGGCGAGGAGGGCTTGCCGCCGGGAGACCTGTACGTGCAGGTCTATGTGAAGGAGCACAAGCTCTTTCGCCGCGAGGGGCGCGATGTTGTCTTTGAAATGCCGGTGACATTTACGCAGGCCGCCCTCGGCAGCCAGATCGAGGTGCCGACCATCTGGGGCAAAGCCGAGTTCAAGGTCCCCGCAGGCACGCAGAGCGGCACTGCCATTCGCATAAAAGGCGAAGGCATGCCCGGCCTCGACGGCCGCCGCCGCGGAGACCAGGTGGTCGTCGTGCACGTCGAGACGCCGAGAAAACTCTCCGCCCGGCAAAAGGAACTCCTCCGCGAGTTCGCCGATACCGAGGACGTTAAGACCAACCCCGAAAACAAGGGGTTCTTCGAGAGGATAAAAGATTACTTCGCCGGCGAAGAGTAACAAAACGGGAGCACTGGAAATGAAACGCGAAGAAGAAGACAACCAGCCGCAGGACGCCGCAGAGGACTTGCGCGACGAAAGCGCCCCGGTCGAAGAGACCGATGACCTCCAGCGCCTGCTCCAGGAACGCGACCAGTACATAGAACTCGCCCGTCGCGCGCGCGCCGACTATGTCAATCTCCAGCGTCGCACCGACATGCAGGCCTCCGCCGTTCGCAAGGAGGCCGAGCAACGATTCGCGCTCGACATGATCGCGGTTCTCGACGATCTCGAACGCGCCATGGAGCACGCCGACGCCGCCGATAATACAAAGGCCGTCCTCGAAGGCGTCGCTCTCGTCAGGGATAATTTCCTCGCCGCGCTCGCCCGTTATGGCATTACGCCCATCAGCGCGCGCGGAGAGGCTTTCGACCATAACCTGCACCACGCCATCGCCGAACAGCCCACCGATGACGTTGCGCCCGGCTCCGTTGTGGCCGTCGCGCAGACCGGCTACCTCGCCGACGGCAAATTGCTAAGGCCCGCTCAGGTCGTCGTAGCCAGGCCTTTCGATGAAAACATTCAGGAGGACGATTAGCCGCGCCGGATTTGCTCCACGCCCCGCGGCGGAAAGTCGATAACCAAGGGAGACCAGATGCCTACTTACGATTACGAATGCTCAAAATGCGGCCATCGCTTCGAAGAGTTTCAGTCCATCACCGCGAAGTCGCTCAAGAAATGCCCCTCGTGCAAAACCAGTTCATTAAAGCGTCTTATCGGCACCGGAGCAGGACTCATTTTCCGCGGCAGCGGTTTCTACTGCACCGATTACAAAAAAGGCTCCGCGCCCGCTCCCTCGTCGGCGTCGCCCGCAAAGGACGCCCCTCCCAGCTGCGCCAACTGCCCCAAGGCCAACGGCAATGCCAAAACGCAGGATTAACTGCCCCCAGTGCGGACATGAAATCCTCTACGACACCGTCGCGGACGTGCCCACATTTCCGTTTTGCAGCGACAGGTGCCGACTGGTCGACCTCGACAAATGGTTCGAGGAGGAATACCGCGTCTCGCAGGATATCAAGGACGATGCCGCCGGGGAAAGGGACGTCCCCGGAGCCCCGTAGGCTCTTCTCTTATTCGGGCCTTGCGGCGAAAAACCTTGACGCCGGTTGATTTAGGGTGCAAGATTACAAGATTGTACCGAACCAGTGAGAAAGGAGGCCCGAATGAGCGAATCAGATTTGAAGCCTTTGGACCGATTTGTGGAGTTCGTCTACGAGTCGACAAGGATATTCAGGGGCTTCTCCATGGCGCTCGACGCCAGGAAACTCCTGTTTGCCCTTGCCGCCGTCGTGCTGTGGGGACTCGGCGCGATGTTCATCAACGTCGTCAACACACTCATCCCCATCCTCATCGCCGCAGGCGTTGTAGGCACGCTCATTCTCTTTGTCGTGCTCGCAAAAGCCGAATCCGAAATGTCCCCCAAGAACTCAATGCTCGCCTACGGCGTCGGGACATTCGTCATTTGGGGCGCAGCCGTCATCCTCTACTTTGTCACGCGTGAAAATTCCCGAGTCCCCGTGCTTTGGGTCTTTCAACCTCTCTGGGGATTGGCCATCCTCAGCTTCTTCGGCACGGCCATCTGCCGCATCGCCGCGGTAAACGCATCCACCGAAGACTCCATCTCCTTTCGAGAGGCGCTTCGATTCGCGCTCAAAAAGCTCGCTACATCCGTATGGACGCTTCTCGTCCCGGTCATGGCCGTGCTCGCATTTGTCGCGGCGCTTGCCGTCTTTGGAAGCATCGGCAGGATACCCGGCTTTGGCCACGTCTGGTACGGACTCATCGGCGTCATCTACATCCTGTTTCTTCTCGTGGGGCTCTTCTTCGCCGTCGTGCTTCTTGTCTATCTCCCCGGCCTCGCGCTCTTTCAGCCGGCTATCGCCGTCGAGGGAAGCGACTCCTTCGACGCCATAAGCCGCGCGTACAGCTACATCTTCGGAAGGCCCTGGAGACTCGCCTTCTACTCCATTCTCGCCTTCGTCTATGCCCGCATTGTTCTTAGCGTCGTCGCCCTCGTTGTCGTCTGGGCCGGACGAATCACCAACTCCGGCCTCGCCCGCGGCGTCGGCGAAAAAATGGCAAGCGACGCCTCCAAGCTCGACCTCGGCGTCATCTTCGGCGGCTTCCCCTATATTGCGACCGGATACGGCCCCCTCATGCGCGCCGCCAATCATATCCTCACCGGCAGAGTGCACGATTCATTCAAGGACGTCGAATTCGGCGGATGGCTCATCCTCTTCTGGCAGTACATCCTCCTCGCACTCTTCATGGCGTTCGGACTAAGCCTCTTCTATTCGCTCGTCACCCAGATCTATCTCTTGATGCGCAAGGCCAACGACTCCACCGCGTTTGAAGAGGTCTACGCGGAACTGCCCGAAGAAGAGCAGTTCGCCGGCGAATTCGCCGAAAAGCCCGCACCCGTCGATGTCAAGGCGCCTCCTGCTAAGCCGACGACCGAAAAGGCCGAAAAGACCGCTGATGTCGACGAACCCATCGATTTGGCCGGCGGTGAGGACAAAAACGCCGACAAATAACTTTCTCAAAGCCGCAGATATTCACAGGGCCCCGTGTGAAAACGGGGCCTTTTCTTCACTCAGACGTCCATTAAGACGCCTTTTTGTCCTCAGCCGCCCCACTCGTGTTGGCCTTGCGGCAAACATGTTGTAGAATTACAGTAAGATACCGCTGCCTGACAGGGGCTTGGGAAAGCGGACGCAGTGTTTGTACCGCCGCCTGCCGCGGTGCCGGCATGTCTACCGGCCGCGAATGGCGGACGTTATGCGCCCGCGAGAGGGTACACCATGAGAGAGGCGCTCTTCTGGAAAAAAGACGGGGCAAAGGTGCGTTGCGAATTATGCCCCCATTATTGCAGCATCCCCGAAGGCAAGACCGGCCGATGCCGTGTCAGGGCCAATTCCGGCGGCAGCCTCGTCTCGCTTAATTACGGCAAAGTCGCCACCGTCGCCCTTGACCCCATCGAGAAAAAGCCGCTTTATCACTTTCACCCGGGCCAGGCGGTGCTTTCCATCGGAACCAACGGCTGCAATTTCGCCTGCAAATTCTGCCAGAATGCCGAACTCGCCGAGGCCAAAGCGTCCGTCGACGACATCCAGGCATCCGACGTGCCCGCGCTGGTCAAGCGCGCCAGGTCCTTCGGCGTCGCCTACACCTACAATGAACCGTTCGTCTGGTACGAGTTTGTCCTCGACTCCGCGCGTCTCTGCCATGCGCTGGGGCTCAAAAACATCCTCGTCACCAACGGATTCATAAACCCTGAGCCGCTCAATGAACTTCTCCCGTACGTCGATGCGTTCAATATCGACATAAAGGGCTTCGACCAGGGCTTCCACGACGAACTCACCGGGGCCAGCAACGAACCGGTCCTCGAGACCTGCAAAAGAGCGTCAAAAAGCTCCCACGTCGAGATCACTCATCTCGTCATCCCCGGCTATAACGACAAGCCGGAGCAGTTTGAGAAGCTCGCCAGGTGGATTAAGCAAAATCTCGGCGAGTATATGCCCACTCACCTCTCGGCATATTTCCCCCATCACAAACTGAATGCCCCCGCTACGCCTCTCTCAACGCTCCAGGTGGCAAAAAACATCTTCGATAAGCATCTCAAGTTCGTCTACCTCGGAAATGCGCCCACTTCCGAGGGCTCAGACACCCTCTGCGCTCAGTGCGGCAATATCCTCGTCGAGAGGGTCGGTTTTCACGCCCGCATCGTAGGCCTCCAAGGCACAAGATGTGCCAAATGCACCTACGAGAGCCACATCATCTTATAGTCGAATAGGTTGAAATTCTGTTACTCTTCCCGCCGATAATAGTTATAATCGCGTGCCATATTCTGCGGTGCAGCCCAGGGGCCCGCGAGGAGGTGGAAAATGCTTCACAGAAGAGGCATGGGGTGTTTTTTTGTTTTTGTGGCTTTTCTGACACTTTTGACTGGTTGTGCGTCATCTTCCCGGTCCACACCGAATGATTACGCAGCCTTGAGGGTCAGACTCCAGAGGCCGATCACGCCCGCCCAGTTGGAAGAGATACTTAAACCCAAAAGACTCTCCTCCATCGGCGAAATGACCAAAATCGAGGGTCTTGAGCCGCTCCCGCTGGTAGGGTTCAGCCTGGTCACAGGTCTTGGTGAAAATGGCGCCGTAAAAGGCCCTTCGTCGCGCGACGTGCAGGATGAAATCAAAAAAATCCTCATCACCGAAGAGGGGCGCCTCATCAGGGAAGCCTCGGAAATGGTCCGCAGCCGCGATTCGAGCATGGTCCAGGTCACAGCCCAGATACCTCCCGGCGCTGGTCCCGGCGAGCTCCTCGACGTCACTGTCCGCAGTGTTGACGCCGCAATAAGCATCGACAAAGGCTACCTGCACAAGACGCCTCTTCGCACTTTCATCACCGACGCGCAGGGAATAGTCCGCACCGGTGAAATCATGGCCCGCGCCGAGGGGCAGGTGCGCGCGTCGGCTGCCGTCAGCGGGCCTGTCTCCGCCGGAGGCGCAAGCCGCACAGGC
>CALMGO010000110.1 GCA_937863625.1 uncultured bacterium | reverse complement strand
GGACGTATCGAGCGGGGTGGAGAGCTCCAAAGGCAAGAAGGACGCAGGGAAAGTCAGGGCATTTATGGATCGCGTCCGGAGGGCGGGAAATGCGTAGTGTGAAGATCAAGGAACTCAAAAGCGGGTTGATACTGGCGCGCGACGTCGAAGACGCGGCGGGCAACCGGCTCTTGACGGTGGGGACGACGCTCAGCAAGGGGCATATGGCGCTCCTGGAGGGCTGGCGCATAGCGGAGGTGTGGGTTGAGGACGCCGTGACGGCGGTCGCTGAGGCGCCGGCCGAACCGGAGACACCGGCCACGAAGGATGCCGGGGAGGAGGCGCTTGCGGAGGCGAAGAAGCGTCTTGCGGCGAGGTTTGAGGGCAGGGAGCGAAACGCGTGGATGAAGGCGCTCCACGAGGAAGCGGCCAAGCGTCTCGCGGCGCCGCGATTCTGGAACCCGGGGGAGAATGCTTAGGGGGGTGGAGGATGGCAAGTGTCGCTTGAGAAGGCCAGAGAATTAGTTGAGGGGATAGAGGATCTTCCGACGCTGCCGGAGGTGGTCATAGAGATCACGCGGCTGGTGGAGAATCCCGACACAACCGCCGAGGACGTATACCGGCTCGTGTCGACGGACCTGAGTCTGTCCGCGACGATGTTGAAACTGGTTAACAGCGCTTTCTACGGGATGCCGAAGAGCGTGACGTCGCTGGAGAAGGCGATAAGGATACTCGGTTTTGCCACGGTGCGAAACATTGCGCTGGCGGCGTTTGTATTTGACGCATTCATGACCGGGAAGGGGAAATTCGACTATCGCGGTTTCTGGCTTCATTCGATTGCAACGGCGGCGGCCTGCGACATCATGGCGAAGAGGCTCCGGGTCAAGGACATAGGCGAGTACTTTGTGTACGGGCTATTGCACGACCTGGGCATGGTGGTGCTGATGCAGTATTTTCCGGATGGACTGACGCGCATCCGGGAGCAGTCGATGCAGGCCGCGGACGTGGACGTGCCGAAAGTGGAAGAGAAAGAGATGGGGTGCAATCACGGGGAACTGGGCGCTGCGCTGGCGGAGCGATGGGAATTTCCGGCGAGCCTGGTGTCTGTTATCGGCAGCCATGTGTCGGACGAAATGGCGGAGGGGAACAAACGCGAAGTGGCGATAGTGAGATGCGCGGGCAATGTGGCGCACGCGCTTGAGATAGGCAGCAGTCTATCCTTTCTGATACCGTATATTGGCGAAGAAGTATGGCAGGCGGCCGGGATATCTCCGGATCAACTGGGGGGCGTGATGGACGAGACTCTCCGGGAGATGGAGCATTCCAAGGCGTTCATCGACCTTCTCTACAGGTAAGACAGCGGGTACTCTCTCCCGAAAGGAACGTGACCAATGGCATATGACGTGAAAGATATCTCCCTTGCCGCGGGTGGCAAGAAGCGGATCGAATGGGCCGACAGGGACATGCCTGTGCTGGCGCTGGTGAGAGAGCGTTTCGCCAAGGAGAAGCCGCTTGCCGGGCGCAAGATGTCGGCATGTCTTCACGTGACGGCGGAGACGGCCAACCTGGCGCGAACGCTGGTGGCGGGAGGGGCGGATCTGGTGCTTTGCGCGTCAAACCCGCTGTCGACGCAGGACGACGTGGCGGCGAGCATGGTGAAGGACTACGGGATACCGGTGTACGCGATCCGTGGCGAGGACAGGGACAGTTACTACGCGCACATCGAGGCTGCGATAGCGCACCGTCCGTCGATGACGATGGACGACGGCGCGGACCTTGTGAACGTGATACATTCGAAGTACCCCGAGCGTGCGGGCGAGATAGTGGCGTCGATGGAGGAGACGACGACGGGCGTAATCCGGCTGAGGGCGATGGAATCGGCGGGAGCGCTGTTGATGCCGGTAGTGGCGGTAAATGACGCTGCGACGAAGCACCTTTTCGACAACCGCTACGGCACGGGCCAGTCGACGATTGACGGGATCATAAGGGCGACGGACATACTGATAGCGGGCAAGCGGATAGTGGTCGCGGGGTACGGCTGGTGCGGACGCGGCGTTGCCATGCGGGCGCGGGGGCTGGGGGCCAACGTGATCGTGACGGAGGTGGACCCGCTCAGGGCGCTGGAGGCGGCGATGGACGGATTTCTCGTGATGCCGATGGCCGAGGCCGCGCCGGTCGGGGACGTGTTTATAACGGTGACGGGCGACATACACGTGATCCGCAAGGAACATTTTGAGGCGATGCGCGACGGGTCGTACGTGTGCAACAGCGGGCACTTTAACGTGGAGATCGACATCGAGGCTCTCGAGCGGATGGCAAAGAAGAAGACCTCCGGCGTCACGACGCACGCGGACGAGTACGAGATGTCCGACGGTCGCAGGATATATCTTCTGGGCGAGGGTCGTCTAATCAACCTGGCAGCGGCGCACGGGCACCCTGCGAGCGTTATGGACATGTCTTTTGCGACGCAGGCGCTGGTGAGCGAATACGCGGTGAAGAACGCGGACATTCTGGAGCCGCGCGTATACGACGTGCCGCGCAGCATCGAGGAATGGGTAAGCGAGCTGAAACTGAGCAGCATGGGCATATCAATCGACACGCTGACCGAGGAGCAGGAGAAATATCTGTCCTCGTTTGAAATGGGGACATAACAATGGTCGAATTCCGGGCGCTTGAGGCCCTTGAGTACAGCGAGGAAGCGGGAGCCTTCGAGGACCTCATCAGTCCTCCGTATGATGTGATCGACGCGGCGGCACGCGCGAAACTGGCGGCCAAAAACGCGCACAACATCGTGCACGTGATATTGCCGGAGGCATCCGGCGGCATGGACAAGTACGCGGCCGCGGGAGCCCTCGTGAAGCGATGGCGGAGCGACGGGGTGCTCGTCGCAGGCGGTCGGGCGTTCTACGTAATCGAGCAGACTTTCGCGTCCGGCGGCAAAAAGCGAGTGAGGACGGCGTTATTGGGGCAGGCGAGGCTTGCGGCGTGGCGCGAGGGGGGCATTCATCCTCACGAAGTCACGCTGCCGAAGCCGAGGGCTGACCGGATGAACCTGTATAAGGCGACAGGAGTGGTGCCGGGGCCGTGCTTTTCGCTTTTTGAGGACGCGCAAGGCACTGTGCGGGCTCTCGTGGAGAAGATAAAGACGAGGAGCCCCTACCGCGTGGCCGACGGGCCGGAAGGCTCGTATGACCGGATATGGAAGGTGACCGGCGAGGAAGAGACAGCGGCGATTACGGAGGCTTTTGAGGGGGAGGATTTCTTCATAGCCGACGGGCACCACCGCTACGAGACGGCGCTGGCGTACCGGGACGAACTGGCGAAGGCGGGCAAACTCGCGGACTCTCATCCGGCGAACTTCGTCTTGATGGGCGTTGTGCCGTTTGACGACGCGGGACTTGTAATGCTGCCGACACACAGGCTTTTATGCCTCGAGGGAGAGAGAAGCGTCACGGAATCGATGGAGGCGCTGGCGTCGGACTACGAGATGGAGAAGGTGGAGTCGCTTGAGGCCTTTTCGCGCGTTGACGAGCAGGCGCCGGCCCCGATAGCACTATATGACGGGAAGGCGTCGTACCTGCTCAAGATGAAGGCCGCGAGCCGCCGGGCGTTTGTCGCGGAGGCAGGCGAGGTGATGGCGGGACTCAACGTATATGAGGCGCGCGAGAAAGTCATGGGGAAGTTTTTCGGGGACGTGGCCGGCGCGATCGCGGCGGAACATGTGAAATACACGCATTCGGTACAAGAAGCGCTGGAGGCGGTGGACCGGAAAACGTGCGCGGCGGCGCTCATATTGTCGCCGATATCGGTGCGGCAGATGGCCGAAGTGGCGTCTGCGGGACGGACTATGCCGCCGAAATCGACGTATTTCTACCCGAAGCTGCCTACGGGAGTGGCGATAAAGCCGCTTACGAGTACGATTTGACGAGAGCTTCGGGGTCTCGACCCACGGCTGCTGGAGGACGGGGCCGAGACGGGGGCGGAGGCTCGCGCGACAGGAAATGCACGTACAGGCTTGGTGCGTAAGGGTTTAGGGCGCAGCTGCGCGTGCGGCCTCATGTGTCCTGAGGGGCGGTTGCAGCGGAGCGGAGCGGAAATGAAAAAAATTCAGGAAATGTGTTGACGATGTGGGCTCCGGACGCGTACAATTCTTTTGTCACGTGACACTGACTGGTTGTTTTACTGGAACAAGGTCTTTGAATCGAAAGGGAGGTGAGTCAGGATGAAGAGGAAAGGCTTTACGTTGATCGAGCTGTTGGTAGTCATCGCTATCATTTCTATCCTTGCTGCAATGCTGTTGCCGGCTCTCAGCCGCGCCCGTGAGCAGGCTCGCAGGACGTCCTGCAAGAGCAACCTGAAACAGTTGGGCCTCTCGCTGACGATGTATGCGCTGGATTACAGTGGTTCGTACGCATCGGGAGCGGGCAGCCACCTTGCCGACCTCACGCTGCTTTGGTCACAGGGCTATGCCAAGGACCCGAACGTTTTTGAGTGCCCGAGCGCGACGTGGGAAGCTCAGAGCATCAAGGAAGGACAGACGTTCGGACTCGGTATGGGTAGCGCCATGAACTACGACCTTCTGTACTCAGGCGGTACGGGTTGGGGCGCAGGCACTCCTATCGGCGCCGACACGG
>CALMGO010000109.1 GCA_937863625.1 uncultured bacterium | reverse complement strand
TACAACCGGTATCCCGGCAATCGAAGGCGCAGTGTTGGGCGTCGTAATCGTCACGTTAAAGACATCCGTCGCAGTCTTGGCGCCGTCCGACACCTGCACCGTCACTATCGATGTCCCGCTCCAGCCGATTGTCGGTGTGACGTTGATATAGCGGTTCGTCTCAAGCGCCACCCCTGCCTGAGGATACGTCGAGCTCACTATCGTAAAGATAAGGCTTGAGTCCGCCGTCTCCACGTCGCTTGCAAACGCCCACAGGTCGATTGCATGCACGAGCGGCGTATCGTCCTGCGTCGAAAGGTCCGGCAGCCCCACGAGCACCGGCGTGTCGTTGACCGCGTTTACCGTCACCACAAATACGTCGGTCGCACTCGTGTTGCCGTCGCTTACCCGCACTGTAACCGTCGACGTCCCGCTCCAGTTGGCCGCCGGATTCACCGTGATATACCTGTTACTCACGACGCTCACACCGGCCTGCGCATTTGTCGACGACACGATGCTGTAGAAGAGCCCGCTGTCGGCAGTCTCCTCGTCGTACGCGTACGCCCAAAGGTCTATCGCCTGCACCAGCGGCACGTCCTCATTCGTCGTGAGGTCCGGCACTCCCGACAGTGTGGGAGTCGCATTGTGGAGCGTTATCTCAACATAGAACTGGTCCGTGCTCGACGCCGTCCCGTCCGATGCCCTGACCGTTACGAGAGACGTCCCGACCGACCCCAATGTCGGTGTCACGTTTATGTAACGGTTGGCGTCAATACTCACTCCCGCGGCCGGGAATGTCGACGACACTATCGTATATGTCAGCGCGCTTGCGGCCGTCTCCTGGTCGATTGCATACGCCCACAGGTCGACTGCATGCACAAGCGGCGTATCGTCCGGCGTCGACAGGTCAGGTACCCCGGTTATGACCGGCGTATCGTTGACCGGAAGCACCGTCACGATAAACGTATCCGTGTCCACCGCCAGTCCGTCCGACACCTGCACGGTGATAGTCGCAACGCCGTTCCAGTTGGCCGCCGGGTCGATATTAATGTATCTGTTGACGCCCACGGTCACGCCTGCGTTGGCGTCCGTTGTCGCCGCAATCGTATACGTCATGCTCGAATCCGCTGATTCGAGGTCGCTCGCGTACGCCCACAGGTCGATAACGTGGACCAGCGGCGTGTCCTCGTTCGTCGTCACGTCCGGAACGCCCGCTATTACCGGCGGGTCATTGTCCGTCGTCACGGTGACGCTGAACGTATCCGTCGCCGTCAGTTCACCGTCGCTCACCTCCACCGTCACCGTCGCGGACCCGCTCCAGTTGGCTGCCGGGTTGACGTCTATGTAACGATTGGAGTCGAGGCTCACGCCTGCGCTTGCGTTCGACACGCTTACTATCCTGTATGTGAGCGCGTCTACCGTCGTCTCCGTGTCGGCTGCATAGGCCCACAGGTCGACCGCGTTGTCGACCGGCGTGTCCTCCGCCGTCGTCACGTCCGGTATCCCGCTTATCGTCGGCGCCTCGTTGGCCGCCGATATCATTATCTGCAGGTCCGCCGTATCGGATGTCGGCGTCCCCGCGCTGTCCGTTACTTCGACCGTGAAGTCAAACGTCCCGGCCGCCGTCGGCGTACCCGATATGACTCCGCTGTCGCCGTCGAGCGTCAGCCCGTCCGGCAGCGCTCCCGCCGTCACCGCCCATGTAAACGCCGGTGTTCCGCCTATCGTTTCGAGCGTCTCGCTGTATGCGGCGCCGACCGTCCCGCCCGAAAGCGTCGTCGTCGATATCACCACCGAGGAGCCCGTGCTCACGGAGAACTCCACCGCCCCCGTCTTGTTGAACGTCACTAACATCTGCCCGTCGTTGATCGCCAGCGTAACCGAGTCGGCAGTCTCATCCACGACCGCCGTTGCCGGCATCGTAGAGAGCGACGTGTCCGCAGCGTAGAAAACGTTGAGGAAGTACGAACTGTCTTCCACCGGCGAGGTTTCTTCGAGTCTCCACAGTCCCGCTATCTGGTCGCCGTATGGGGCCGTCCAGTACGGATGGTTAAGCCCGTCGTAGAAAAACTCGCTGCCCGTTCCGCCGACCTTGGCCATAGCCGTCGCCGGCAGCAGTTTCTTCATAAAGAGCCTTCCGGCCGACGTCGTGCCCGGCATGCTCGTCACGTCGAGTACCGCCTCGTCGCCGTTAATCGTCATGCCTTCGCCGCTGTGCAGCAGGAATTTCTTCGCGTACGAAGCATCCGCCGCGCTCACGCGGTCAAACACGATTACCCAATCGGGTTTCACATGGAGCACCTGCCTGCTCGCGAACGGCACCTTTCCGACTTCGTACGCCCTGCCGTATTCCGCGGCCATATACCCATACTGGCTGTTGGCCTGGAAATCGATCATGTCGACCGTGTCGCGGTCGCTGTACTCAAGCCCGTTGCCCGCTATGCCGCTGCGGTCGGCCTGGAGCCGCCAGTCCGCCACACTCTTCGGATCGCCCGACCACTGCTGCACGAGCTGTCCGCCGTCGTTGGCATTCGAAGTCCCCAGCGGAGACCAGAAGAGTTCTCCCGGCCTTGCCACCGTAATCGCGTTGTAGGCTATCGTTCTTACCACGTAGTTGTAGTAGTGGTCGGTGACCATGTTGTCAAACACGCCCGACTTCGTCGAAAGCGGCGCGGTCTTCATTATCATGAACGCGCCCGCTGCGTTGTTCTGGTGCGATGCGTACCAGTCCGACGCCCTGCACGTAGTCACCGTGTCGCTCGTGCCCCAACCGCTTCTCATCACGCCCATCCCGATGCCTTCAAAGAGCCGTGCCGTCGAAAGCCCCGAGAAATTGCTCTCCGCCAGCGCCTTGTCGAGGAAGATGAGTTCCACGCAGCCGCTGTACGCTATCTGTACGTCGTTAATGTGGTTCAGCCAGTACTGCGCGTACTCGTCGCCGAGATCGCTCGCCACCATCAGCATCTCTTCGCGGTCGTACCTGTGCAGGTATACCGTGTCGTTGTCGTCCCACGGCAACAGATGCCCCTGGTCCGGCGTCGTTCCGTAGACAAGGAAATCCACCTTGTCGCGCCAGTAGACGCTGTTGTGGATAAAGTCCTGTTCGAGCGCGCTCCGGAGCGCCGCGTCAAACTGCAGCGCCGACCTCGAAGCCCTGCGGTCGTAGTTATACCCTTCAGGCCAGCCGCCGCCGTACGCCGCGCGGCCCGGCAGTTCCAGCGGGTCGGTCATGTCAATCCCGCCGCCGGTTATCGCGCGGAATTCCCTCAGCGCCGTATACGCCCGATCAAAGAGGTCCTGCGCCCGCGAATCATTCCCAGCGGCCGCCAGCGCCGCTATGGCCGCCGCCCGCTCCGCGGATATACCCGTGCTCGTATACATGTTCCCGCTCGGGTTTGTATTGCCGCGAACTGTGTAGCCGCTCGTCACGAGGTTGGCCGCATAAGTATTTCGTTCCGTCGCCGTCAGCCCCGCATACGCCCAGTCATACGCAAGCGCCCGCTCGACGAGTACGTCCGCGTTCGTCGTCGTGCTCGCAAGCGCGCTTTTCACCGCCGTCAGTTTCACAGGGTCGTTAGACAGTAGATACGTCAACCCCTGGTTCCAGACCACGCTCGACGTGCGAACAAGGTCCCATTCCGACGAGTATCCGCCTGTTCGCTTCGCGGATACGTCCGCCACGGACGGCACGAACGGGTTGGAGTTGTCCGCGCGCATCCACAGTCTCGGGTGCGCCTTTATCCGCGACAGGTCCGGAATATGGTTATTCTGGACATTCGGGTCCCATCCTCTTACAAACTCGGTGATGTTGTACCAGCCGTCATCGTCAGGATCATCATATGCACCCTGGTCGAGATTGCCGAAATTGTTAATCTCCCAGCTGTCCGGCAGGCCGTCGCCGTCCGTGTCGGCCCCGGCGTTTACCGTAATCTCGAAGACCTTCGCGTCCGTCGCCGGCGTAGCCTGCGAATCGGTCACTTCCACCGTGAACGTATACACTCCAGCCGCGGTGCAAATCCCGCTGATTTCGGCCGTCGCCGTGTCAAGAGTCAGTCCGTCCGGCAGCGCTCCCGCCGTCACCGCCCACGAGAATGGCGCCGTACCGCCCGTCACGGAGAGTATCTGCGAGTACGCTATGCCGGTCTCACCGTCGGCCAGAGGCGACGCCGTCGTGATCACAGGCGCAGCCGGAGATATCACTATCGACAAATCGGCCGTCGCAGTCTGCGGCAGAGCCGATGAGTCCGTTACCTCCACCGTGAAATCAAAGGTCCCCGCCGCAGTCGCCGTGCCGCTTATCTCGCCCGTCGACGCATTGAGCCCGAGGCCGTCAGGCAGTACGCCTGCCGTCACTGCCCACGAATAACCCGGCGTCCCGCCTGTCGCGGCCAGTGTCTCGCTGTATGCCGTGCCTTCGGTCCCACCCGACAGACTTGCCGTTGTCACAGCGAGCCCTGACGGGTCTATTACGATCTGGAGCCCCTGCGTCGTCGTTTGCGGCGACACATCGCTGTCCGTTACCCTTATCGTAAAGTCATACGTGCCCGCAAGCGTCGCAATACCGCTTATGGCGCCCGTCCCGGAGTCCAGCGTCAGACCGTCCGGCAGCGCTCCCGCGTCAACCGTCCACGTATAAGCCGGCGTACCGCCCGTTACCGCCACCGCATCCGAATACACCGAGCCTTGCACGCCGTTCGGCAGTGTCGTTGTGGTGATCACCAGCGGCGGCGCGATTATGATTATCTCAAGCGCCTGCGTCGCAATCTGCGGCGTGCCGTCGGAGTCCGTCACCTGTATCGTGAAGTCATACGTGCCTGCCGCCGTCGGCGTCCCGGATATGACTCCCGTCGCCGTATCGAGCGCGAGGCCCACAGGCAGCGCTCCCGTGATTACCACCATGTATAGGGCACTACGCCGCCCGTAGCGGTCACCGTCTCAGCGTAAGCGCTTGCGACCTGTCCGCTTGGCAGCGCCGCCGTCGTAATCACAAGCGTCGCCGGATCGATCGTAATCGTCAGCGCCTGCGTCACCACCTGCACGAGGTCCGCCGAATCCGTCGCCTCTATCGTGAAGTTAGCCGTTTCGATGGTCGTAGGCGTTCCGCTGATGACGCCCGTCGCCGTATCAAGCGTGAGGCCGTCCGGCAGCGCTCCCGCCGTTACCGACCATGTCACCGGCGCGATTCCGCCCGCCGACACTACCGTCTCGCTGTAAGCGCTGCCAACCATGCCGTCGGCAAGTGCCGCCGTGGTAATCGAAAGCGTGCTGACTTCGACCGTGCCGGTTGTCGTCGAGTAGCCCGCCGGCCCGTAGACCGTAAGCGTCACGGTATATGTCCCGTCCGCAGTGTAACTGTGCGTCGGGTTGCCCGCAAAAGACGTAGCCCCGTCGCCGAAATCCCACAGATACGTGTTAACCGTGCCTGTCGTCGTCGACGAGTCAAAAGTCACGTCAAGCGGCGCCCCGCCCGAAGCCGGTGCCGCCGTAAACGCTGCGACCGGCGCGCCGGCGTGGACGATTCTCGTCTTCCACGCGCCGCCGCCGAATGTCCCGACATATATATTCTGGCTGTCCGCCGGGTCGAAGAAAGTCCACTCCGCCCCGTACGCCGTAAACGGCATGCCCGTCATGCGTATCCACGTCGCGCCGCCGTCTTCGCTTATAAACTGACCCTCGCCCGACATCGAACCCGTCCCCTGTGCTCCCGCGTACACGCGGCTCGGCATATCGGGGTCTATCCTGACGCCCCAGACGTCGAGTTTGTCAAAGACGAGGTTCCAGGTCGTGCCGCCGTCAATCGTCTTCCAGATGCCGCCGTTATTGAGGCCCGATGAACCCATGAATCCCGCGATGTAGATGATGTTTTCGTCCGTCGGGTCGATATCAAACGACACCGGCCACGGTATCATCTGCGACGCGTTGACCTGCGTCCAGTTGGCTCCGCCGTCAACGGACTTCCACAGCCCGCCCGGCTTCGCAACGAGTGTCGCGTCAAGCGCCATCGTCACCGCGCAGTAGAGGTTCCCGTTATCGAGCCGCTTCAACATCCAGCAGTTCATGTTGTCGGCCGTGCCGAGACCGGT
>CALMGO010000108.1 GCA_937863625.1 uncultured bacterium | reverse complement strand
GACACTCTTAAGAAAGCCGCCGCTGCTGACGACCGGCGCCCTCAGCTTGACCGCATCGCCCAGGGCTGCGAGGACAACTCGATGCCCAGATAAGGAAACTGACTGCCCCTGTCCCCAGACAGAAGCCTGCTGATGCTTCCGCAGTTGAAGCCGTCGAATCTCCTCTTGTCGCGCCGGCGGACGCGCTGACTGCACAGCCTGAGCCGGTGGAACCGTCCGCTCCTGGCCGATAATGATTCGAGACTGCGTGAGGGTGTGGATTGTGCGTCGCGGCGCGGCGGTCTACCGCTGGGCAAATGTCCTGATGAGGCCCCAGTTTGCCTTCACGTAGTCTACTCCGCTCAGCGCCGTTGTGACTGCTACCACCCACACTATGGAGCGCGTAGCCGTCACGTACGCCGCGGGAGGCGCGAAGGGTCCTGGGTTGTGTCTGTGCATGAGTATGATGACAAGTACCGCAGTGATCCCGATGCTCTGAAAGACGGCCTTGAGTTTCCCGGACCACCTTGCCGCAACGATGACGTTCTCATATGCCGCAAATGTTCTCACAGCCGAGACGATCGCGTCGCGGTAGAAAATCAGCGCCACCGCAAAGACGTTGGCGTACCCGCCCCCGAGAAGGCACAGGAATATCGTAAACCGGCTTATGCTGTCCGCCAGCGGGTCCAGTATCTTGCCGAAGCCGGTCACCTGGTTCCATGACCGCGCCAGAGCTCCATCCAGAAAGTCCGTTACCTCAAACAGCAGCCCCACCGCAAACGCCGCAAAAAGGTAGTCGCCCCCCATGATGAAGAAGGCCACGAATAGCGGACTCAGCAGTATCCGTGCAAATGTAATTGCGTTCGGAAGACCGCCTCGTCCCATCACAACTCCCCGCTCGTGTGTGCAAAATGCGAAACGCCCCAAAACAAGAGATTATAGGCCGTACTGCTCTTGTGTCAATTGTGGTCGCCGTCCGAATCCGCCGCGGCTGTCCACCACTCGCACCTTTACAACTTGACATTTGACCCTTTGGCAATACCATTTATGTGGTGTTATCTATACTCTATGGATAGGGAAGGGCGGATGCCGCCGAAAAAGACCAATGACGAAAAGGAACACTGTTCCTTCTGTAAAAAGACCTTTGCTGAGGTCGGTCCGCTCCTTGCCGGCCCTCCGGGCGTCTACATATGCCGCGAATGCGCGGATTTCTGCCATACCCTTTTCCAGCAGGAAAAGCGTTCCAGAGCCATAAAGGCCCTGCCTTTCGATCATATTCCGGCCCCCTCGGTGCTCAAGGGTGAGCTGGACAAGTATGTCGTCGGCCAGGAGCGTGCCAAGCGCGTCCTTGCCGTCTCAGTCCACAACCATTACAAACGCCTCGTCTCTCGTGTCGGGCGCGATGACGTCGAGATCGACAAGAGCAACGTTCTCCTCATAGGCCCGACCGGCTGCGGCAAGACGCTCATAGCTCAGACTCTCGCCCGTATCCTGCACGTGCCGTTTGCCATCGGCGACGCCACGACGCTCACGGAGGCCGGCTATGTCGGCGAGGACGTCGAAAACCTTCTTCTGCGCCTCATCCAGAACGCCGATTTCGACATCGAAGCCGCCGAGCGTGGCATCATTTACATTGACGAAATCGACAAGATCGCTCGCACCAGCCACAACGTCTCCATCACACGGGATGTCTCAGGCGAGGGCGTCCAGCAGGCCCTGCTGAAGATGCTCGAAGGCACCATGGCAAATGTCCCTCCCCAGGGCGGCCGCAAGCACCCTGAGCAGCAGTATATCCAGATCGACACCAGCCAGATTCTCTTCATCTGTGGAGGCACTTTCTCCGGCCTCGAGCAGATTATCTCCAGACGCCTCGGCAAACAGCGCATAGGTTTCCGCCATAACGATGGTACGCCTGTTGTGGACGGCGAAAGCCTCGCCTTCTGCCTCGAACACGTTACGACCGACGATGTCCTCGAATATGGCATGATACCCGAATTTGTCGGTCGCCTGCCGGTCATGTGCTCGCTCATGCCTTTGAGCGAGGACGACCTCACCCGTGTTATGACCGAGCCCAAGAACGCCCTTTTCCGGCAGTATCAGCGCTTTTTCGAGATGGAGGGGGCCACCCTCGAGGTTACCGACGCGGCGCTTCGTGAAATCGCCCGCAAGGCCCTCGAAAGAAAAACCGGTGCAAGGGCCTTGCGTACAATCGTCGAAGAGATTATGCTTGATGTCATGTACGCCCTGCCCGAGGAACGTGAGAAGGGGGCCACCTACACGCTCACGCCCAAGGTTGTCAGGGGAGAGGAAAGCCTTTTCGGCAAACGCAAGGAAGGTCGCAAGAAGGAGAGCGCCTGAGGATGTATGACATCGCCACAATTTGCCTTGATGTCCTGCCCCGGGATTCCGCATTTCGTCACCCCGTACTCTGCAGCGCTGATGTCCTCTCCTGCTCCTTTTCCTGCGGTTCTTCCTCCCGGGCCCCCCGGCCCGGATATAGACCTTAGAAACAACCCATTTTTGATTTCCTGACTGAAAAACAATGCGTGCTCCTATTCCGTTTTCTTGAAAGGATTGCCACGATGAAAAAAAGCTATCTTGCAACTCCCGGCCCGAGCCCGGTCCCTCAGGAGGTTCGACTTGCCTTAGCCCAGGAGATTATCCATCACCGCACGAAGGAATTTCAGAACTATCTTGCACAGGCCGCGGCCGACCTCAAAAAGATCTTCCGCACGGAGGCCGATGTCTTCATTATGGCCGCGTCGGGTACCGGCGCCATGGAGGCTTCTGTTGCCAACGTCATCGGCCCCGGCGATAAGGCCATCACCATCGAAGGCGGTAAATTCGGCGAACGCTGGACCGAGCTTGTAAAGGCCTACGGCGGCACGCCCATCGTCCTCAAGGTCGAATGGGGCGAGGGGCCCGCAGCTGATGATGTCGCCGAAATGCTCGCCGCCAATCCCGACACCAAGGCCGTCTACGCCACGCTCTGCGAGACCTCGACTGCTTCCGTTCAGGATATCCAGGCCCTCGGCAAGGTCGTTGCTCCCACAGCGGCGCTTCTTGTTGTCGACGGCATTTCGGGTGTCGGCGCTGTCGAGTGCCACACCGACGAGTGGGGCGTTGACATGCTCGTCGTAGGCTCACAGAAAGCCCTCATGCTTCCGCCGGGGCTCGCCTTCATCAGCGTCAGCAAGAAGGCCTGGGCCGTCATCGAAAAGACAAAGCGGACCGCCTACTACTTCGACCTCATAAAGGCACGCAAGGCCGCCGAAAAGAACGACACGCCTTACACCTCGGCCGTCAGCATGATCCGCGCTCTCTGTGCCGCCACAAAGATGATTCTTGATGAGGGTATGGACGCAGTAATGGCCCGGCATAAGCTCCTTGCCAGAGCTGCCAGAGCCGCCGTCGAGGCCATGGGCCTCAAGCTCCTTTCAAAGGTCCCCTCGGACGCCGTGACCGCTATCGTACTGCCCGAAGGCATTGACGGAAAAGCGCTCGCCAAAATCCTCGCGGACAAATACGGCGTCACCGTCGCCGGAGGGCAGGGGCCCCTTACCGGCAAGATCATCCGTATTGCCACCATGGGATACATGGATCAGTTCGACGTCATTACCGCCATCGCGGCAATTGAGATGGCTCTCTCCGAAATGGGGCACAAAGTGGCGCTCGGCTCGGGAGTCGCCGCGGCCCAGAAAGTGCTGATAAATGGCTGACTCTTCATCAGGCGTCACGGCGCAGGTCATCCGTAAGGCCAACATGGCCGATGTGCCCGCGATTCAGGCGCTGGTCAACCATTTTGCCGGCCAGCGCCTTATGCTCTCGCGTTCGCTCTCGGAAATATACGAAAACATAAGGGACTTTTTCGTCATCGAAAAGGGGGGGGCGGTCATAGGTTCGGCCGCCCTCCATATGTTCTGGGCCGACCTCGCCGAGGTCCGCGCCCTTGCTGTCGCCGAAGGCTACCAGAAACAGGGGCTCGGTGCATTGCTCGTCGCCGCTTGCCGCGATGAGGCCGTTCGCATGGGCATCAAACGGATTTTCGCCCTTACATTTCAGCCCGGTTTCTTCAAAGAGATGGGATACAGCCTGATTTCAAAGGACGAATTGCCCCACAAGGTGTGGTCCGATTGTATTAAGTGCCCTATGTTTCCGGATTGCGACGAGACCGCCCTTATTCTCGAGCTCCAGCAGCCCGAAAGCGAGACTCCGTCGTCGATGGATGGTCAAAAAGGATAAACGCTCCTGCCACCAGTAGTACTGACGCTGCAAAAAGCGCCCAGTCTGCCACCCGTGTCGGGAGCTTCTTTTCCTCTGCTCCGCCGGGCACAAAAGATGCCACGATCGGCGTTTCAACCAGCGCCGCCCCGGCCGGAAGCCCCGTTCTGATTTCCTGCTCACCCGGACGGGTGTATTTTAGCTTTGTGCGGAGCACTGCCTCGGTGAAAAACGGGTCTCCCCTCAGTGCACGTTCCCTTTGGGTAAGCATCTCATTCGTGGATTCAAGACCTGCTGTAATCCGGCGGGCTCTCTCTAAATCCTGAGCGAGGGCGCGGCTGCGCCGCGCCCCCTCAGGAATAGTCACTATCGCGAACAAAAGCAACCCCGTGGCCAAAAGAAGCCAGAACATGAAGTCCGCGTCCTTCCGGCGGGATGCGAACAGGGTTACCGCTTTTTCCATACCTGGGCCCCAAACTTGGCTGTTTCTCCCAGCTGCTCTTCAATCCGGAGCAACTGATTGTACTTGCATATCCGGTCGGTCCTGCAGGCGCTGCCGGTCTTGATCTGCCCCGTGCCCGTCGCCACCACCACGTCGGCGATTGTCGAGTCCTCCGTCTCGCCGCTACGGTGGCTCACCACCGCCGTCCAACCCGCCCGCTTGGCCATCTCTATGCAGTCGAGCGTCTCAGTGAGCGTGCCGATCTGGTTCAGCTTGATAAGAACCGAGTTCGCCGCCCCTGTCTCAATGCCCTTGGCCAACCGTTTGGTATTGGTCACAAAGAGATCGTCGCCCACAAGCTGGACCTTATCGCCGACCTTCTTTGTCAAAAGCTGCCACCCCGCCCAGTCGTCCTCAGCCATGCCGTCTTCGATTGAGCGGATGGGATATTTATCGACCCATTCAACATAGAACTCAACCATTTCCTCGCTGGAGAGTGTCTTTCCCTCCGACTCGAGAACGTACTTGCCGTCCTTGTAAATTTCCGTCGAAGCCGGGTCCAGCGCCAGCCATACATCCTTGCCCGGTTTGTAGCCTGCCTTCTCGATCGCCTGAAGAATTACCTCTACGGCCTCGCTGTTTGCCTTGAGATCCGGGGCAAATCCCCCCTCGTCTCCGACGGCCGTGTTATAGCCCTTTGCCTTCAAGACGCTCTTGAGGCTGTGAAATACCTCCGCGCCCATCCGGATGCATTCCTTGAAGTTCGGCGCCCCGAACGGCATGATCATGAATTCCTGCAGGTCCACGTTGTTGTCGGCATGCTTGCCGCCGTTGATGATGTTCATCATCGGCACTGGAAGCATGCTGGCAGCCGGCCCGCCGAGGTACTTGAAAAGCGGAAGTCCGCACGCGACTGCCGTAGCTTTCGCCGCCGCAAGAGACACGCCCAGTATCGCGTTGGCCCCGAGTTCGGCCTTGTTCTCAGTACCGTCAAGGTCGATTAGAAAGTTGTCCAGACCTCGCTGGTCAAGCGCGTCAAACCCCTCTATCCGCGGCGCGATTACGTCATTGACATTCGCCACCGCTTTGCTGACTCCCTTGCCCATGTAGCGCGACTTGTCGCCGTCGCGCAGTTCAACCGCCTCGTGTGCTCCTGTGGATGCTCCCGACGGCACAGCCGCCCGCCCGAATGCCCCGCTCTCAAGCACCACGTCGACCTCGACGGTCGGGTTTCCTCGGCTGTCGAGAATCTCGCGGGCCTTTGTCTCAACAATGTAGGTCATTTCTTTCTCCTTGTGAGATGTTTGAAAAACGCTTCCGGGCGCCGCTGAACCCGCCCGCGGCTGGGCTGCACTTACTTCCCGATATCCTATCGGCGAGATGTCTTATGTCAAGGTCTTGGCCCTTCGCGGCCGCATTTCGCTTCACCGGCGCCATGCAATCGTTTATAATCGGTCACGGTTGACAGCCGCTGTTTGCCGCGTCAGGAGGGACGCATAACCCGATGAGCCGACTTGGTCAATACGTCCGGGCGCGAAAGGCGCTCATCGCGGTCTTCATTCTCCTGGCGGTTGCTGCCGCAGGCGGGCTTACGGTCAGCCGCCACATGATCAGCCGCCTCCCGACCTACGACCAGATCGAGTCTTCCTCTTCCGCGACGCGTTCCCAGCAGCACGGCGACGCCAGTGAGTATATCGAAAATTACGCCTCGCTCGCGTATGTCTTCGTTGCCATTTGCCTGCTTCTGGCAGGCAGCGTCGCCGTAGTCTACATAGGCCGCAACCCTGCCGTCATGCGCTGGCGTGAGAAAGCCTTCTCAATCAGCGCGCTTTCTTCCTCCGAACGTCTCGTAGCCGCTTTCGCCCTGGGGGCTTTGTTTGTCATGGCGGGGCTTCTGCTTGCGCGTGCCAACTCGCATAACTACTTCCCCGCCCGCGACGAGATCAGTTACCTCGAAGTTGCCGTGCGCGCAAAGGCCCAGTTTGGAGCCTCCGGTTTCCCCGCGGCTCTCTATTCGGGCCAGTGGGGCGAACACGACAAGCAGCCGCTTTACATCTCAATGCTTCTTCCCTTCGCCTCCCAATCCCTTGATTTCTTTGTAACAGCTCGACTACTATCGTCGGCCATCTCGGCCGTGGCGCTCCTTGTTGTGCTTTTCGTTCTATGTCGCCTCTTTGGGGTTGTTCCCGGCCTTGTTGCTACGGTGCTTTTCGGCCTGAGTACGGACTTTGTCGTCGCCTCTTCCAGCATTTCCGCCACGCCGCTGTTTACCGCTCTCTTTCTCCTGTCGCTGTACGCAACTGTCACTGGTTTTGACAAACTCCGCGCCCTCCTTGCCGGCGCCTTCCTGGCAGGTCTTGCCTACATGACCTCGCTTGGCGGCTTACTTCTTCCTGTCGCCTTTCTTGTTTCCGCCATCATACGCTGGAGGGGTTCTGCGTTTCGCCGTAAGGCCTTCTACCTCTATTTCCTTATTTTCCTCGTCGCCGCCTCGCCTCTTCTTTCGAGGAATGTGACGCGCTATGGCAATCCCGTGAGTCACCGTAAGTTAGGACACGTCTGGCTCGACAGCCGTTCGGAAACGGACACGTTGGAATACATCGAGGGTCGCTCCGGCATCGCCTCGTATATACGTAGGCATGACGTGCTCAATACCGTCACTGGATTGCTCGAAGGTTGCGAGAGGACCGGCAGAATGGCCGCTTCGATTGCCAGCCCGATCGGGGACGTCGGTATCGGTTTCAGGCGGGGAGAGAGACCCTATCCTGTTGGCGCTGTGGTCGGTTGGAGCATTCTGCTTGGCGGACTCTGCATTGTCCTGCTCGACTCCAACCGCGACCGCCGCGCCTTTGTACTCACGTTTGCTGTCGCAGTCTTCCTCGCTACTTCAGTTTATGCAAAGATTGCTCTCACTCCGCGTTCGGTTCTGCCCTACATGCCGCTGGTCTACGGTTACTTTTGCGCCGGTGTCGCCGCGCTCTGGCCAAAGCCGAGATACAAGTCGAGCCTTCTTGTTGTAACCTGCTTCTTGGCATTCTGCTCCGTTGCTCAGAGGTTTGACACACTCGACATTTTCGGAATGCATCGCCCCAGCCGGGAGGCCGTGATGATTGCCGACTGGCTTGAATACAACGTCAAGCGCGGCGAGCTTTATCTCATCGGCCCGGACGACAATCTGAGCTTCGCCTGGTACCGTCGCGTGCCGGGCCGCCAGATGGATGTGCCCAACACCCGCGACCTGCCCAGCCTTATCAGCGCGGCCAATAAATTCTCCGCCAGGTATATCGTTATATCCAAACCGCTTTACGGGTCGCGCATGCTGCAGTTCAGCAACTCCTTCCGCCTCGAAGGAGCCAGCCTCGTCGCCCCTGCGGG
>CALMGO010000107.1 GCA_937863625.1 uncultured bacterium | reverse complement strand
GGGCGCGCGGTCGTGCCGTGTGACGGCCCGGAGGCCATACGCTGGGCCGATGTCTCCGCCAGGCCGTTCGACAGGTTTGCCCGCCTCGACCCCCTTTGCAGAGTCGGCATGTGCGCGCTTGAGATGCTTGACATCCCTCCCTGCGAAGAGTCGCAGTTGCGCGCGTGGGCCATCGTTCTCGGGACCGACACCGGATCGCTCGCCGTAGATGTTGCGTTCCTCAATACCGCAGGCGACCCCTATGCTCCGAGCCCGTCGCTTTTCTCCTACACGCTTGCGAGCGCTCTCCTCGGCGAGGCCTCCATCCGCCACCGCATCACCGGACCCAATATCTGCCTGGCCGCCGGACCGGATAGCGCATTGGCAGCCCTCTGGGAGGCCGCCTCACTCGTCGAGGACGGCAGCGCGGACGCCTGCATAGTGCTGGCGGCGGAGGCACCGGCGCCGCCTCTTGTGGAGGGGCCGAGCGCCTTCGCGCATGCGTTTTTCCTGGAAAGAGCCGCGCGCGAAACCACCCTCGACAAACTCCCCGTCGCTTTTGCCCACTTTGAAGAAACGTCGGCGACCCCCTGTGACATTTCTGTGCTCGTATCGGCGCTCAAGGGGCGCCTTAGCCTGCCTCTGCATTTGCGCCGCCCGTCAACTGCCTGTGCCGCGCAATCCCTGGTCATAAGATTTCCGGAAGGATGACATGGAAGAACTGCTCAATGAACTCAGAGGTCACGTCGCCGCCAGTTTGAGACTCGAACCGGAGACGGTAAACACGCTCGATGCTTCAGCGCCGCTTTTCGGCGTCGGCCTCGGTCTCGATTCTATCGACGCCCTCGAACTCGTGGTCATGCTTGAACGGGAGTACCATATTCGCATAACCGACATTGACCAGGGGCGGCAGGCGTTTGCGTCCCTGGCTTCCCTTGCGGAGTTCATAGTCAAGAACAGATCATGACATTGCCGCGCAAAATCGCCGTAACAGGCATGGGCGCAATATGCGCCGCAGGAGCGTCGCCGGAGCGACTCTGGGACAGCATCGAAGGAGGCGTCTCCGGCCTCGGCGCGCTCACGCTTTTTGAGTCCCCCAGGTGCGGCGGCGCACCGGTGGGCGAGGTTCGCCTCGACCCCTCATCCGGCAGCGGCCTGCCGGGCGGCTCGCGAACGGACCACCTGGCCGTCTGGGCGGCCCGACAGGCCGTCGAATCGTCGGGCCTTCTCTGCGCAAAGGACGTCGATGCGGCTCGAATCGCCGTGGTCCTCGGCACAACCACCGGCGGCATGATTGACGCCGAGGAGTTTCTGTCCGAGCTTATAAAACGTCATCGCCTCGACGTGTCTCTCCTGCAATACCATCTTTGTTCGACCTCCTGCAACGCTATCTCCGACACGTTCGGCTTCGGCGGGCTTCGCGTCACGGTCTCCGACGCGTGCGCCTCCGGCGCGTCCGCCATCGCAACCGCCTGCGATATTCTTGCCGCGGGCGATGCCGACATCGTGGTTGCCGGCGGCGCGGACTCTCTCACTCGGTTGACGATTAACGGTTTTTCCTCGCTTCTGAATGTCGACCCCGGCGGATGTCGCCCGTTCGACGCCAACCGAAAAGGGATGTCCCTCGGCGAAGGCGCCGGCGTCATCGTGCTCGAGCGCCCGGAGCATGCCGTCTCCCGCGGCGCCGCCGTACGCGGCTTTGTCGCCGGATGCGGCAGCAGTTGCGACGCTTATCACGCCACCCGCCCCGCCCCCGACGGACGAGGGGCATATCGCGCCATGGCGGCCGCCCTCAACGCAGCCGGACTCAGGCCATGTGACGTGGACTACATAAATGCACACGGCACCGGCACCGTCGAGAACGACGCCGCCGAAGCCGCGGCGATAGCCGAACTATTCGCCGGGCGCATCCCGTACGTCTCGTCCACCAAGGGCTACACCGGCCACACGCTTGCCGCCGCCGGCGCCATCGAGACCATTATCTGTCTCGAAGCCGTCGCCCACGCGAAGGCGCCGGGAACGCTCGGCCTCGAGACGCCCGACCCGCGCCTCGGGTTTACGCCCGTTTCCGCCAATATCGATGCCTCCCTCGCCGTGGCCCTCACCAACTCGCTCGGCTTCGGCGGCACCAATACGTCCGTCGTCGTCACGTCGGCTTCATGGGGAGGCGCCTCATGACCGCCCGCGCCGCATACGGGGCCTTTGTTCTCAGTGCCGTCGCGATAGTCCCTGACAGGCCGCCAGTCAGCCTGCCCGGCGCTGACCACACCGGGGCGGGGTATGGCTACCTCTGCGACATCCCGCCGATAGACGATGTGCGCCTGACGGCGATTCTGCGAAGGGCCGGACGCTCGCAGGTGCTCGCGCTTACCGCTGCGTCGCGCGCGCTAAATATGTATGACCGGCCGCTCGGCGACCCTTCGCGCGTCGCGGTGACTTTCGGAACAGGCCTCGGTTCAATAGGCGAGACGGTTGATTTCCTCGAAAACATGATCCGCCTCGACGAGCAGCAGCCCCGCCCCGCGCGGTTTGTAAACTCCGTGCACAACTCCGCTGCGGCCTCCGTCGCCCTTGCCTGCGGCCTGACAGGCGAAAACCGCACATTCATCCACGAATCCATCTCGTTTGAGCTCGCACTCAAGCAGGCCCTCTATGCCCTCAATCATAATCGCGCGGATTTCGCGCTTGCTTGCGGCGTCGATGAGATGAGCCCCTACCTCGTTTCCGTCGGGGCCGCGCGTCGCTGGTGGAAAGAGAGCCCCGAGCCGCTTTCGCCGCCGGCCTGCGACAAAAGGACGCCTGGGACGCTCCCGGGCGAAGGCGCCGTCGCCATTCTTCTCGGCCGCAACGCAGCGCCTGGCAGCGCTTCGCGCGTAGCGGCCGTCTGCGCTGAGCCGCTGGCATCACCGGGCATCCGCAGGATAGACGCCGCCGCAGAGGCGCGCGCCTTCATCGAACTGGCGGCTTCCTCCGGCGTTGCCGCCGCGGACATCGACCTGGTGCTCGCCGGAGCCAATGGCGACGCCGTCGTTGACGCGCTCTATGACCGCGTCCATGTCGAGGTCGAATCCATCCTCGGCAGGTCGGTGCCTTTCGCGGCCTACAAGGATCGCTGCGGCGAGTTCTGCACAGCCGCCGCCGTCGGCGCCGCCATGGCGATGGAGCACGTCGCATCCGGCCGCTGCCGGGCGGTCATGTCGATCGGTTTCCCCCAGGCCAGGTATCGAAGCGCCGTACTGGTGACGACATGACCAGGTTCCAGACAGCCACTGCCTCAGCCGCCGTTTCTATAATTGCCGCAGGTCTCTTTCTGAGGGGCGACGCAAGATGGGTCGTCATCGCCGCAGTCATGCTCGCATATCTTGTCCTTCTCGGCCTCGGCGTTTCATTTATAAAGTGGAGATTCTTCGGCGACGCCTTCTGCCGCGGCCGGACCGACAGGCCTTATGTGGCGCTGACATTTGACGACGGTCCCGACCCGGCCGCCACTCCGGCGCTTCTGGATGTTCTTGAAGACCTCAAGGTCCCGGCGGCTTTCTTCTGCGTAGCCGAGCGCGTCAGGCTTCATGCCGACACAGCCGCGCTCATCGTCAAAAAGGGCCACACGATAGGCAACCACACCGCACGCCACGCGTGGTGGACGAATTTTCTATTTGGCCGGCGGCTTGCCGGCGAACTTGCCGACGCGCAAAATGCCGTCATCGCCGCCGCCGGAGTCGCGCCTCGCTTTTACCGGCCGCCGATGGGCCTCACCAATCCTCATGTCGCTTCCGCACTCGCCCGGCTCGACTTAGTGCTTGTCGGCTGGGACGTCCGTTCGCTCGACCTGCGCCTCGCCCCGGACGCCGTAGTAGCGAGGGTTACTCGCCTGGCGAGACCCGGCAGCATCATCCTCATGCACGACGGAGGCGCAGACCCGGAGAAGCTTTGCCTCGCCGTCCGCGAAATCGTCAGTATACTTCGTGACAAAGGATTGGAATTCGTTACTCTCGATACTCTCGTTCACGGCTCTCTGCCGGAGGTTGACGCAGCATGAAGGTGATCATTGCCTCGCTTATCGTCGTCTGTGCGCTGGCCGCCGCGGCGTTTCCGGCCGACACGCCGCCTCCTTCCTCCGCCACCGACGCGCTCCTCGCGGAGCTCGGAGTAAAGCTCGGCTCCGTCGACACGCTGTGCGCCGAATTCGTCGAGGAGCGCCACATATCCATACTGACCGAGGTCATGACCTCGCGCGGCATCCTGTTCTTTTCCAAACCGGACAGGATCCGCCTCGAAATGACCCAGCCCTACAAAAGCATTCTCCTGGCCGCCGGAGACTCCGTCGCCAGGTACGAATTCGTCGACGGCCGCTGGCAGAAACTCGACGCCGGTGACGCCGCCGCCGCGGCGGTCGTGACCGGCCAGATCGCCGCGTGGCTTGCAGGCAGGTTCAGCGACAGCACCAATGTCTTCGACATCACGGCGCAGTTCGGCGCCGAAGACCAGGTCGTCCTCACCCCGAAAAACGCCAAGCTCGCCGAAGCCATCAGTTCCATAGCGCTGACCCTGACGAGCGCACATGACGGCGTTACGTCAGTCCTCGTTACGCAGCCGGACGGCGACTTCACGCGCATGGTCTTCTCCGACGTCAGAAAAAACATCGCCCTCGACGCCGCGCTGTTTGATACCTCTCTCGATGTCCCCTCGCCCGGCGAGGCCCTCTCCGACGCAAAGGATAGTTCACAATGACCGGCGCCCGCGTCATTAACCGTGTCGCAGCCGCATGCGCTTTAGCCCTCTCTTCGGTGTGTGTCTCCTGCGTCGGCGGCGCGCCCATGCGTCCGGCGCATGACAACACATCTTTCGCCCCTCT
>CALMGO010000106.1 GCA_937863625.1 uncultured bacterium | reverse complement strand
TCCGCGCTTCCTCCCAGGTAACTCGCCCAGAGAAGTTTGCCGCTTGACGAAACCTTGCCGACAAACGCCTCGTCGTCACTGCCCGATTGGCCGCTGCCGCCGTATCTTCCCTGAAACGCCTTCATGACCGGCAGGTCCTGTGATGACGTTGACCCCACCATCACCACGTTGCCTGCAGTGTCAAACTTGACATGCCGGAGAATCTCCCCTCCGCTTCCTCCGAAGACGCCGCTCCATAGCCTTTGCCCGTCAGCGCCAAAGAGGGTCACAAAGGCGTCGGACTCCCCGCCGAACGTTTTGGCGAGCGCCCCCGTGCGCGGAAAATCCGTCGAATACGTATACCCGCAGACCGCGATATTGCCCGCCGAGTCTGTCGCAACACCGTATCCCCTGTCCGTCGACGTCCCTCCCAGGTACGTCGCCCACATGACCGTTCCGTCCGGCGCAATCTTCATCACGAACGCGTCCGATATTCCCGCCCCGCCGGCGAGTTCATTCTGCCATGCGTTTAACACCGGGAAATCCGTCGACCTCGTCTCGCCGACGATGATGACATTGCCGACGTAGTCAAATGTCACGGCCTCCGCCGTGTCCCTCTGCTGTCCGCCGATGATCTTGGACCACTGTATTTCGCCGTTCGCGGCAAACTTCGCCACGAAGGCGTCCGGCCTCACTGCGTCACCCGCTTCTCCCAAAGCACCTGCCTCGCAAACGGGGAAATCCACCGAGTCCGTCCAGCCGGCAAGGCACACGCTGCCGTCGACGTCCATCGCCATGGCCCTGAAGTATTCGTTGTCGCTCCCGCCCAGGTAACTCCCCCAGGAATAAGCAGACCCTGTCGCGGCCGCAATCGATATGGTTATCTCCTGCACACACACAAACCCCGCAGCGTCCACCGTCTGAAGAGTAAGCGTCCACGTGCCGCTCTCGCCGGGCACTCCGGATATCGTTCCGGTATGCGCGTCAAGCGTCAGCCCTGACGGCAGATTCCCCTGGATTATCGACCACGTATACGGCTCAAACCCTCCGTTCGCCGACAGCACGACGCTGTATTCCGTCCCTGCCGTCCCCTCTGCAGGCGTTTCAACCTCAAACACTCCGCTGTGAACGTAGAGGGCGTATGCGCGCCTTGCGGTGAATGGTTCTGCCTGGCTGTCCGACACCCTCACAACGAAATCAAACCGCCCGCACTCGCTCGGCTCGCCCGATATCACGCCTGTTGATGAATCCAGCGACAGGCCGTCGGGCAGCCCCCCGGACGATATCTCCCATATATATGGTGGCGCTCCACCTTGTGCTTCGAGGGCCTGTTCGTACTGCGCGCCGCAGACCGTATTGGCCATGCTGCCCGTTGTTATGACAATCGCCGACGGTGTTACGTCGAGCACAAACGACCGGATATCACACAAGCCCGCTATCCCTCCGCTTGCGGCCTCGATTTCTACGTAGAATCTCCCGTGTTCCTCCGCCACGCCGGCGATTTCTCCGCTCGTTTCGTTTAACGTTACGCCTGCTGGCAGCCGCCCGCTCAGTATTCTCCAGAGACAGGGGCCCACTCCCCCTGCGGCTTCGAGAGTAGCTGAGTAAGTCTGGCCTTGAAGCGCCCCGGGCAGTTTGGTATACGTCGACATCTTCGTGACAAAGATGTCTCTCTGCCCCCCATGAGTATCTTCGAAGCCTTCCGTTACAGGAAAGTCCGGCCACCTCGTTTCGCCGACAACGACAAGGCTGCCATCCGCATCCAGCGCGGCTTGGCAGGCAGCCTCGTCCTCATATCCTGCAAAGTAACTCCCAAGTTCAATGCGCCCGGACGGAGTGATCTTTATGGCGAATATCGCCCAAGGGTCGCAATAGCACTCATTGTATTCAAAAGCGTATGGTCCGTAGCCATGCGGCAGTGGATTGTGACCGGTTGTCCACCCGACAAGACACACGTTGCCGCCGCCGTCGGTCATCATCGTTCTGTATCGGTCGTAAAGAAACGAACCGGTACAGGCAATCCGCCTGGACAAAAGCATCTCTCCAGAGTCGCTCACCTTGAACATAAAGTTGCCTGCCTCGGCATCATAGTCGTCGCAGTTGACGACCGGGAAATCATGGCCCCCGGACGACCCGGCAACGTACAGTGAGCCGTCGTCAGTCACTACCGCGCAGTCCGTAAACTCGTTGTCGCTTCCTCCGATATAGCCTTTCCAGAGCATTTCCCCGGAGTCGGAAAACTTCGCCACCGCCACGCTCTCTGTTTCGAGTCCGGCACACTCGCCTATGATGCAAAACGCCGTCGATGCAGGATCAATATTCCGGCAGCCCCACATCACTCCTACGGTAAAGAAACCTCCCGAAGGACCAAGCACCAGCCGTTCGGCAGTAGCGTCTGACAAAATCTCAGCCCATAAGGGGCTCCCATCGGCACTTATCTTGGCAACATACGAACCGGTGTCCGCGCGCGCCGCGTCAAACGGGGGACAGGGAAAGGCGGTTACGGCGCCATGGCCCGCCAGGAGAATGTCACCTTCGTCCGTCAATGCCGAGGCGTAGCAGGAGTTGCTTCCTGTGCCACCGAGGAAGGTCGACCACTGCACCGCTCCTGCGGCACTGAGTTTCACTGCAAAACTGTCATACTTGTTGGTGGCGGTCCCCCCGTTTCTTTCTTCAAAGGCGTTAAGCGTCGGGAAGTCCGCTGCCTTCGTCTTGCCTATGACGAAGGAATTGCCTTCCGCGTCGACCTCGAGTCCGACAACCAGTTCGGTCCCCGTTCCGCCGAAGATCGTCTGCCAAAGGAGTTCCCCCGACGGCGTCAGTTTCGCAACGCTTACATCAACGGATCGCCCGCTGACAAGGAAGTTGCCCGACGCATCGAAAGCTGTCTTGGGAATCCATGCCTTGTACGGCAGCCACGTCAGCCAGAACATCTCGCCTGACGGAGCCACCTTCGCTACGAAGCAGGCTCCCGGCTCTCCCGTCAGGTCCGCGGACTCGCTGTCCCCTACGATGTAGACGTTCCCTTCGCCGTCAATGGTCGTCGAGGTAACGTACTCATCGCCGGCCCCTCCGAAAAGCCTCGCCCATTTTATCTCGGGAGCAGTGGCGCTTGTGATGTCAACGCCTTCCCCTTGCACGGCAATGAGCAACTGCCGCTGTGCATATTCGCCCGCCTGGTTCTCCGCGTTTACCCAGAACCAGTACGTCCCCCCCTCGACAGGAATCCCGCTTATCACCCCCGTCGCGCCTTCAATCTCCAATCCCGCAGGCAGCCCCACGGCATACGGGCTTATTGACCAGGTGACACTGCCGCTCTCGTCACTGGCCTCCAGCGCTACAAAGTATGGCTCGCCGACCGCGCCCTCCGGCAAAATTGACGTAAGTATAGTCAAAGGCGCGACATCCGACAGGATTGTGCGAGAGAGGGGTGGCCGACCTTCGTTCGAATCAACTCCGGCCAGCACCATTGTCGCTGCAAGTGATATGAGAAATGAAGAAGCCATGCTCACGAGCGTAGCGTGAGATTTCTTTGCGCTCCGGGCATCCACCTGACACCTCCTGCGTTATCGTCAAATACCGGGCAGCAACCACCCGCACGTTGCAGGTGCGCGTCCGGTTTCCCCCGACGGCCCCGTTAGGGCTGTGAGCCAGAGAGTGAAGAGGTGCCTTAGCTGATCAATTGTCTTTGTTGCGCCGAGGTTGCCTGATGTTCCCAAGAAAACGCGAATTTCCTCTTTTTTTCCCGCCTGCATGGTTGCTGCACCAGACAACCGTGACCGGTCGGCGCTTTTTTGCCGCACTTCTCGTCGTCTTGGTCGTCACAAGGGGGGTACCATCAGGAAAGTGCCTTGACGGCGGTGCTGTTTTTGCGCAAAATGCCTGCACCGTGGCGCGTGACCGTTCCATTCGCCGCGGGTTAGAGCATCGCCACTGGGCAACTCTGGGCAACCAAGGGAGTGGTTATGATTTCCAAGGCCCGTGCAGTTTCCACG
This sequence comes from uncultured bacterium, assembly GCA_937863625.1. Taxonomy (GTDB): domain Bacteria; phylum Planctomycetota; class DG-23; order SLPQ01; family SLPQ01; genus CALMGO01. Next base: position 859 of record CALMGO010000106.1, on the reverse strand, counting down.
TTATTTGCATGCCTTTGCGCACTTTGTGGGCCCCTGTCGTACGCGGACGTAAAACTTTCGCCGCTTTTCAGCGACAATGTCGTCCTCCAGGAAGGCATGCCTCTGCCCATCTGGGGCACCGCCGAACCCAAGGAATCCCTCGTCATCAGGGTCGCCGGCCAGACGAAGGCCGCCACTGCCGATTCCAAGGGCCGATGGAGTGTCACTCTTGACCCCCTCACCGCAAAAGGCCCTATCGAGATAACCGTTACCGGCAAGAATACCATCACTGTGAAAAACGTCCTTGTCGGCGAGGTTTGGCTTGCAAGCGGTCAGTCAAATATGCAAATGTCGCTCGAGCGTGTCGCCAGCGGCGAGATGGAGATATTCAAGGCCGACTATCCAGACATCCGAATCCTCGAAGTTCCCGAAAAACTGTCCAACTCTCCGCTGCAGGCCGCTGATAGCGGCCCATGGACGACCGGCGCCGCCGCCAGCCCATGGCGACCGGTCACACCGGAGACCATCCGGCATTTTTCCGCCGTCGCCTATTTCTTCGGGCGCGAAATCCACGGCAAACTCAACAAGCCCGTCGGGCTCATCAACGCCTCATGGGGCGGCACTCCCTGCGAAGCATGGACGAGCATGGCTGCGCTCGAAAACCTCTCTGCAGCACGCTCTCTTCTCGACAGGCGGAAATCCATCGAGAACAGCGACGCCGACCCTTCTCGTCCCGCCGTCCTTTACAACGGCATGATTTCGCCGTTGATTCCCTTCGCCATCCGCGGCGTCATATGGTACCAGGGCGAGTCAAACGCCCCTCGTGCCGCCGAATACCGCTCACTTTTCCCCGCGCTCATAAGCGACTGGCGTGCAAACT
>CALMGO010000105.1 GCA_937863625.1 uncultured bacterium | reverse complement strand
ACGGCGAAGCATCGAGAACCCCGCCGCCGGCGAGATTTTCGTCCGTATTAATAACTTCGCTCCTGAAGCCGTAAAGACCACCACGAGCCTTTACATCGACGACAAATTGGCCGATGCAGGCGAAGTTCAGATTGAGCCGGGGGCCTCCGAGGCGTACGTCTTTAAGATCGCGCTTGATGCCCAGCGCGTCGCGCGAGTCTCTCTCGACATCAACGATAGTCTTCTATCTGACAACTCCGCATGGGCGATTCTTGAGCCTCCTCCACACGTGCAGGTCACGGTTGTCGGCTCCGCCAACCCCTTCCTGCTCAAGGCGCTCAACGCCAGCGGACGCTTCCAGGTGCAGCGCGCGTCGGCAGAGGTTATTACTCCCTCTGAAGGGACTCTGCCTGTATTCGTCTACGACGGCGAGGCGCCTGAGTCACTGGGCCGGGCAGGTTACCTTGTTTTCAACGCCGTGCCGCCGGGGGGAGGCTTCCGGGAGGAGGGTGCCCTGGTTAACCCGGTTATCCTCGATGTCGACACCTCAAGTCCCATTGCGGCCTTTCTTGACCTCGGTGACATATTCATCGAGAAAGCCCGCAAAATGACGTTCCCTCCGGAAACCAGAGTTCTCGTCAGTGCTGATGAGGCGCCGCTTGTGGCCCTCTCTTACGTAGGCGACGCCCGGATCATCACAGTGGCTTTTGACCCCATGGACAGCCGGTGGCCTATTCGTATTTCGTATCCGATGTTTGTGACCAACGCCGTCAACTTTCTTGCGTCGGGCGGCCCCGAGCAGACGGCCAGGCGGTTTCCCGCGGGAGATGTGCTCGTGCTTAATGGCCGCGCGGGGGTATCCGAAATCCTCGTCACGTCCCCCGACGGCTCAACCAGCGCTCTTCAGTGCGATGGGGACTCCACGGTTGCGTTTGGCCGCACCGGTCGAGCAGGCGTCTATACCGCGATAATCGACGGCCGCGAGATTCCCTACGCTGCAAACCTCACCGACATCCGCGAATCCGACATCACTCCCGTTACGAGGTTTGAAGCAGGCTCGGCCTCGATACTCGCCACCGACGCTCCCACCAGAAAAAACAGGGAAATATGGCGGGAACTTATTCTCTTTGCGTTCGTAGTACTCATGGTGGAGTGGTACATTTACAACCGGCGTACTTATGTGTGATCATGTCAAAGGGGGCATCTTGATGTGTAAGTTTCTCATGGTCGGCGCGATTGCAATCCTGCTTCTCTCGGCGCATCCCGTCATGGCTGCCGGCAATGATGCCGCTAACGTGCAGGTCATCTCGATCGCCCCCGGCCTCGGCAACCGTTACCGCGCGCAGGCTTTCTTTCCTGTTGTCGTTGAGCTCGCAGCCAACTTCGAATCCGACTCCGGCGTCATTCGCATCACCACCGACTCCGCCGATGAAAACATCCCCCAGTATGTCATGCCGTTTGACCTCACGCCGGGGACTCGTTACAGGTTTGTCCTGTATCCCTTCTGCTCTGATGTGGGCGGCTCTTTCAAGGTCTTCATTGAAGACGCCCGGCGGCGCGTGCTGCACGAAGAAAATCTCACTATGAACAGCGCCGAACCGCGGACCTATCTCGTCGGCACTGTCGGCGTCCAGGGCATACCGGGTATTGCCTCGCGGACCGCGACCGACTCGGGCGCCCTTGGAGTTGAGATCGCCCGTATAGTGCAGGAATATATGCCTTCGCGCCCCTGCGGCTACGATGTCGTCGACGCCATAGTGTGGGCGCACCCGGACCCTGAGGGCCTCTCGCCTGCCCAGGCAGGCGCGCTCTACGACTGGGTCGTCGGTGGGGGACGGATAGTGCTCGCCTTTGGCGATTCCTGGCAAAACGCCAATTCCACACTCCTTGCCAGACTCCTCCCCGGCCGCGTCACCGGCGTCGCTACCTCCTCCGAAATCGACGCTCTCGTTGCCAGCGGCGGCAAACCGTTCCAGAGGGACGAAGAGATTGTACTTGCAGTCCTCCAGGACCCCTCCGGCGAGGTGCTTATGAGCGCCGGTGGCCTTCCCCTCGTCGTCAAAAAGAAGGTCGGATTCGGCGAGGTCATCTTTCTTGCATTCGACCCCACGAGAAACCCCTTTGCCCAGTGGGCGGGGGCGGAGCATTTCTGGGATTCCCTCTTCGGACTTGAGGCGAGTGACGTCAAGCAGGATGAATCCTCGCCTTCGGGGAATAACTTCATGTACGGCGGCTCCTACGGTTACGGCCTTCAGGCCCGTCTCGTCGGCGCTATGAACCAGTTTGACAAGATAAAGCCCATCAACTTCGCATTCATCGTCGGTTTTCTTATCATCTACGTCCTCCTGGTGGGCCCCGTTGACTACTTCGTCCTGAAGCGCCTGAAGCATCTCGAATGGACGTGGGTCACGTTTCCACTCATCGCTATCAGTGCTACGGTCGTCGCGTTTGTCGTCATATCCTCCAGCCGGGCCGCCCTCGTATATATCAACCAGCTGACGGTGGCCGACTACAGTGCTGACGGCGTCGTGATGCGAGCCAGGAACATAAGCGCGCTCATATCTCCGCGAAATCACCGCTACGATGTCTCATTTGCTGCGCCCGGTTGTGAACTGTACGTCGCAGGTAGCGCCGATCGTACGTATTCGCCGTTCAGCATAGCCTCGACCACCTACCAGGTCGCCGACATGCCCGACTCCGGAATGGCCGCGCTGGACATGCTTTTGCCGGTATGGAGCCCGAGAACCTATTGCGGCTTCGATAGAAACGCCGTCTGGTCTCCGCCGCCGCTTTCCATAGTCCTTGAGGGCTCTCCGGATGACCTCAAGGGCGCTGTAACCAATAACTCCTCCCTGGGGATGGAGAACGTGGAAATCATAACAAAGCGCGGTGTGTACAGAATCGGTGCGGTCCCGCCCGGCAGTACCGGAAAAATCGGCGGCAAGAGGACCATGACGTACGAGGACTATGTCGCCAAAGTCACCAACGTGTCGAGCGGCGGCTGGTATTCCTCGGGACGTCTCTTCGTAGCGGATGCCGAGGGGATTGTGAAAGCCGCGTCGTTCAGCGAGGACGCCCGCTTTTGCCCGCGGCTCTACTGGGACTCAAGATTCGAGAGCAATGGCTCTAATGGCAGCCGCATCGTGAACGACATGCCGCCGGAGATTAGCCTTTGTCACCTTATAGAGTCCGGTCAGGCCGTTGTGCTGGCGCGCTCGCGAGGATGTGTGTCTCCTCTTGACGCCGGCGTTGTCTCGCCCGTCAGGGAAAACTGGACTCTTCACAGAATATGCCTTGCGCTCCCCGCAATTCAGGCGCCATAGGAAAGGATGTCGTATGATCAGGACTGAAGAACTCACAAAAAGATACAAAAACCTTCTTGCCCTCGACCGCCTCAACATGGTCGTCGAGGAAGGCGACATCTACGGCTACATCGGCCCCAACGGCGCCGGCAAAACCACCACCCTCAAAATCCTCGCCACGCTTCTTGAGCCTACTTCCGGCCATGCGTATATTTGCAATTACCGCGTCGGAAAAGACAACAAGCACATTCGCCCCCTTATCGGTTATATGCCTGACTTCTTCGGCGTTTATGAGGATATGAGGGTTGATGAGTATCTGACTTTCTTCGCAGCCGCATACCGCATCAAGGGGGAGAAAAGAAAGCGCATCGTCGACGACGTCCTCGAACTCACCGACCTCACCGGCAAGCGCGATGCGATGGTGGAGAGCCTCTCGCGCGGCATGCAGCAGCGCCTCGGCCTCGCACGTGCCCTTGTGCACGACCCCAAGGTCCTCATTCTCGACGAGCCTTCCAGCGGCCTTGACCCGCGCGCCCGCATAGAGATGCGTGCGCTGCTTAAGGAACTTAAGAAAATGGGCAAGACCATCCTCATATCCAGCCACATACTCTCCGAGCTTCAGGAGCTCTGCAACAAGGTCGGCATTATCGAAAAGGGCACGCTGCTCTTCTCAGGAAGCGTCGACGAGGTGCGACGCCAGATAAGAAGGGGCACGACCATCGATGTCCGCGTCGCCGGTGACAACGAGGCCGCCCGCCTTGCCCTCGAGGCCAACCCGCTCATCGAGCGCGCCGAGACCGAAAACGGCGTTATCAAGGTAAGTCTCGCCGAAACGGCCGCTGATTTCACTTTCATTGCAAAGTACCTCGTTGAGCAGGGGTTCGCTCTCGAACTCCTTCGCCAGGAGGAGCCTGACCTTGAAGACATCTTCATGCGCGTCACCAAGGGTGTCGTGTCGTAGCCCGGGAGGCTGTTGATGCAGGCTGAGGCTGTCATGCTCAAGGACGTATTTCCCTACCTTCGCAGGCGTTCCACGTTCCTGCGCCGAATGGTCTACGGCGGCATACCTTGCGCAGTCGTCGCCTTGGGCGGCACGTTGGCCGGCTTCGCCGGCGCTGCCGAGCAGGCCAGAACCGGCGCCGTTCTCTTTGACGGCATTCTCTGGCTTGCGCTGGTCCTTGGAACGCTCGAATGCACTTTCTACGGCGCCACTTCGATAAGCCGTGAGCGGCAGGCTAATACATACGACACCTGGATACTCGCCGGCATGGAGCATTTCGGCGTAGTAACCGCAAAGTGCGCATGCGTCCTCATGCGGTCCATGGCCGCCGTTCTCGCTCTACTTTGTCCTGCGGTCATTGCGCTGTATCTCGGCGGGCGGACGACCGCTGAGGCGCTTGTGGGGTTTCTTGCCGTCGCGTCAATCTTCGTTTTCGTAACGGCGCTTTCGGTCGCCGTCTCGGCCTTCTTTCGCAAAACTTCCGACAGCATCGTTGCCGTTGCCGCCGCTGTGATCGCCGTCGCTATCGCCCCGGGTGCTCTGCTGTCGGTGTGGGCGGATGCACGCGTGTGGGGCAGTTCATTCGCATTATGGGTCGTTCAGATACACCCTTTCGCGCTGCTTCAGGCCATAGGGCGCGAGCAGGGCCCCGGCTTTGTCACGTCGGCGCTGACGGGCTTTTTCTTCTTTTCAGGGCTGTCGCTTCTGGTGATGACGGCCGCGGGGCTCTGCCTCAGAAGGGATGCGGCTGTCTCCGTCAAGACATTCCGTCCCTTCCAGAGACTCGATAGCCTCCTGGCCCGCCTCGTGCCGCCTCTTTTCACGCTGCTGAAACCTCCCGCCGCTGACGTTGACCGCCAGTGCGTCCTGTACCGTGAGCGCCTCGCCCTCGCCAACTCATCAAGGGTCTTCGGCGCCATGACCATCTCGGACAAGGCGGCGCTATCAGGGGCCGGGCTGACGGTCCTTTTTCTCGCGAGTACTGCAGCCGGGCCGGCGTGGCTGCCGCCGCGGGCGACCTGTGGTGTCGTTGCGACTTCGCTTGCCGTGCTCAGTTTCCTGTACGTGATAAGTTTCATCGTCAGAGTCTCGCAAGTGTTTTCCCGCGAGTTCGAGACGGGCCAGATGGAGTTGCTCCTCCTGACCGGTCAGGAGGAGGCCATCGTAACCGGCAAGATACGTGCCTATGTCTGGCATTTCGCTCCTGTCGTTGCCATGAACCTTGTTTTCGCGGCTGCCTTTCTTGGTCTTTCCATACGCGACGGATCGCTCTTTTCCTCCGGCTCGTTCCAGTTGCCCGCGCCGTTGCGTCCCGTAGGCTACGCCGCCGCCGGGGTAACCGCCGTCTCCATCGGCATCTTTTCTTCGCTCTATTTCAGACAATCCCTGAAGGCGACGCTTTCCTCCCTCATCGCGTATCTCCTCCTGCCGGGATTCGGAGCGCTGATGCTGGGGGGAATGTTCGCAACCGCTTATTTCGCCGTGGGTTCGCCTTTTCCCGTGTGGCCCTTTCAACTGGCCGCTGGAGTGGTATTTCTGACGGTTCTCGTTATGCTTGCCCGAAAGCGAAAGGCCGCCCTCATACCGTCTCAAAGCGAGTCCATCATCCCTGCCGCCGCCGTGGCAACCATCGCGCCGCCTCTCTTCGGCGCTGTCCTCGGGCCCTTTGTCATACTCGCCTTCTTCTACATGCTCACGGTCAGAAACTACCGGAAACTTGTCGAGGGTCCGCCCCCGGCAGTGTGGCATCATGACCGCGGGCCGATGCTTCCGGGAAGGCGAAAGAAATGGTGGGGTCTCGGGACCGCCCGAGTGAGGCTCCAACGGCAAATCGGCCCTCCCGGCGCGCCCGGCAGAACGGTTGCGCTTTACGACCCTCGTTTTCCGGTGCAGAGATGACCCATAAATGTGTCAGCGTCGCTTCGCCGCATAAGAAAATGGAATACGGACGACCAGGATGACCAAAGACTCCACAATCGCAGGCGCGCGGATCATCATAGGCAAGGAGCTCACTCAGATTGCCAACCGCCGTGCCTTTCACCTTGAGAAGGCCGCTTTTGCGGCAGTCACAACGGCGATCTTTCTCGTTGCAGCCTCCAAGTTTACGATGGACTGGACCATCGACCCTGAGACCATGGGCAGGTTCGGCAGAGGTGTTTTTCTTACGGTCTCCGTCGGCGCGTGTCTCATTCTGAGCCTCGTCGCTCTTGTTACCGCCACAGGGATTGTCTTGTCCGAATCCCTCCGCCGCCGCCTCGACATCCTTCGCATAACTCCGCTCTCGCTTGATACCATCTTGATCGGAAAGGCCTGGGCCGTCTTCCTGAAGGCCATGCTTGTCCTGCTGCAGCTTCTCCCGATACTTGCCGCCGCTCAACTCTTCGGCGGCGTCGCTGCCGGCGACATCGCCAAATCCTTTACCCTGACTGTCGCCGCGTGCTTTTTCTGCACCGCGCTGGGCATCCTCGTGTCCGCCGGCGCGAAAAGCACCGTCGATCGTGTCCTCCGGAGCGCCGAAATCCTTTTCCTATGGCTCATCGCCACAGGCGTTCTCGCGTCCGCGGCTCTCGTCTTCCGGAGAGGATCCCCGTCCTCAATCTGGACCATGATGGCCGGCGCATCCCCGATTGTCGCGTGGGTCCTCCATGTCGAGGCGAGTCTTACCTGGCCGGATGTTGTCGCCAACTTCTGCATCCACGGTCTGGGCGGGCTGTTCTTTCTGGCCATGGCGTCGAAAAGCCTCGCGCGAAGGGTCGCCGCGGCCGAATTTGCTCCTTCCGAGCCCCGTATGAAGACGTTGTTCGCCGCGATGCATCGCTTCAGTTTGAGAAAGCGCATCGCGTCGCGCGTGACCGGACAGCGAGAGTGGGCCGGCACCTTGGTCGGCACCGAGATTACGCAGACGTCGCTCGCGGCGGTAATGCTCCCTCTTGCTGCGGGGCTTCCGCAGGCGGTCATGTTTATTATCCACCTTGTGTCCGGCAGTTCATACACGCGCGATTATCCCGCCTTCATTTGCTTCACACTTGGCGCCGGGCTGATAACTATGCTTGCCGTTCAGTCCTGCGCGACCATCGCCCGCGAGAAAGCGACCCACACCGCCGAACTCCTTGCCGTGGCCCCCAGCGGTGGCGCTGATATGATCTGGTGGAAAGGGGCCGCGCTGCTGGTAACCCAGTCCCTTTCGATGGCCATGGTTGTGTTGTTTCTGTTTCTTGCGCCCGTCCCGGGGTCCAGCCGCGCAGGGCAGGTTGCCACGGTGTTCTTCGGAGCCTTGGCCCTTCTTCTCCTGCTGTTCGCGCTTGGCGTGTCGTTCTCCCTTGCTTCAAAGACTTCATTTCAGGCAGTCGGCTTTCTTCTTGCCTCGGTCTTTGTTCTCGCCCCTGTGGCGATGATGGCGCTCGCTGTGCTGGAGGATTCCTTCGGTTACTTTCGGGGCCCCGATGTCCGTACCGGTGTGCGTCTCTTGGCGCTCATTGGCGGCATGACGTTAGTCTGGCTCCGCAATGTCTTTGGCGGCCTTGCTGCGGTCGTGCTTGCCGCAGGCGTGGCCATGGCCTTGGCAGGGGCCGCGCTCCTGCTGCCGCATTCGTCCCTTGTTCACCCGGGGCTCCTTGTTTTCGCGCCCTTTGACCGGATTCTCAATATTACCGACGTGCGCGGAGATTATCCGATGATTGTTGTCATAGTCGGCGAACTCATACTTTCCGGTCTTCTACTGAGCGGTTGCTATCTTAAGTTCACGAAGATGTTCCTGTCCGGCGTGAGGTCGAAGAACTGAGCGCTGTTTGTGGGCGCGGAGTGGGTTTCAAGCAGGCCTTCGCAAATGCCCGTATATGTATGCGGAGACACATAGGAAGATGAATCAGTATAGCGCGGTAATATACAAGGAACTTGTCCAGGTCTCAAACCGGTGGAAATTCATCGCCGGCCGCACGGCCGCCACGTTTGTCTTTGCCGCCGTCTTCGGCGTCACCGCCTACTTGACGTTCTACTCGGAGTACAGCCGCGTAAGTTACAGGACAATGGCCGACTTCGCGCGTTATTCATTCCTCGTTTCCGTGTTTGTTCTTGCTGGATTCCTAAGCCTTCGCGCCATCAGCCTGTCCGGGGACGTCATCACGTCCGAAGCTGTCAATAACCGCCTTGTGCTCCTTCTTGCCTCTCCTCTTACCTCCTCGACCATCGTGCTGTCAAAAGGCGTAAGCGTCATTTACCGCTGCATGATAGGCGTCATAGCGCTCATGCCGCTTTATGCCCTGCTCGAAGTCTTTGGCGGCGTTGACGGTCGGATGATCGTCGTCGGCGTGACCTTCATTACAGCCAACGTCTGCCTCTACACCGCTGTCGGACTTTTGTCCGGCATACTGAGCCGCAGTTCCAATGCCGCCACTGCCAAGGCGCTTCTCTTCGCACTTGTGATTGCCGTCGGTCCGCCCGCGGCAATGATCGCTCTCAACATGGCTGGCCTCCTGCGTTCCCAGCCACCCGTTCTTTTCTCCATGAGCAGCCCCTTCTATGTCTACGGACTCTTTGCCATAGACCGGCTGGGGGCGGGGATTGTCTACTATCACGCTGTCTTTGATCTTGTCCTTGCGAGCCTTTTGACGTTTCTGGCCTGTCTCGCGTATCGGCCCATGGCGCTTTTGCGCCTTTCAGTGGCTTCCAAGGGGAAAACTCGCTGGTTCTCGCGGAAAAAGCCCGCCCGTACGCGGAAGAGTTCTCATGCGTCCCCGGCCTCGCATTTTTTCGGCCCGGGGGTGGTCCATAAGGAACTCCGCTCAACCCCCGCCGGGTATAACCTCATTCCCATTTTCTGGTTTGCCCTCGTCTGGGCGTCCGTCATCTTTACCCTGGCAAGTTCAGGCTACCTGTCTGATATCTGGGACTCCGACACGCAGGTAGGAATGTTCACGGCCGAGGCAGTAGGGTTCCTGCTCTTTCTCTCCGTATCCGCGTCCACGAGAGTCGTACGCGAACGCGTAGCTCGGACCCTTCCAATCCTCGCGCTTACTTCGCTCGGCGCCGTGCGGATACTTCTCGGCAAGACGCTCGCCGTCATCGTCGAGCAGGCGGTGCCGATGGCGCTTCTTGCGATTCATCTGGTCATTGTCAGTCAGGTCCGCAATGCCCCGGCCGTGTTCAGCGTTCTTGCCTTCGTCGGCCTGGGAGTGTCCATACCTTGTGCGGCAACGCTCGGTACATACCTTTCCCTTGCCGCCAGAAAGGAAGGCGATGCCGGCGCGCTGACGGTTATCGTTTGGTTTCTCGGCCTCTGGATTGTCCTGTTGCCGGTGGGCATGGCCTATGCATTAGTCACCGAGGTGCTTTTTCAGTTACAGGTGGATCGTCAGGCATACAAGAGTCTGGTGGACAACCCGGAACTCTACGCCTTCCTCTGGGCGCCTTTCGGCCTTGTTCTTGCATGGCTGCTTTTTCGGCGAATGTCGCGGCGCGGCTATGGATATTTCCTTGCCGCAGCGTCCTACGCGACGGCCGTTTCATTCGTTCTGGCTGTCGCGATAAGCATTATAGGTGGGAGACAGATTGATGAC
>CALMGO010000104.1 GCA_937863625.1 uncultured bacterium | reverse complement strand
CTCTTTCTCATGTGGATAGGCGAACAGATGACCGAGTTCGGCATCGGCAACGGTATAAGCCTCATCATCATGGGCGGCATCGTTGCCCGGGCGCCTTCGGCCGTGCAGGAACTCCTGCTTCGTGTCGACTGGAAACTTGAAGGCGCGCCCGGCAAGATCGGCCTTCTCTACGTGATAGTCCTTGCCGCGGCGCTCGTCGCGATCGTCGTTGGCGTCGTGCTCATCACGCAGGCGCAGCGCCGCATTCCGATGCAGCAGGCCAAGCAGACGCGCGGACGCCGTGTTGTCGGCGGCCAGAGGCACTACATGCCGCTGAGGGTGAACCAGGCGGGCGTCATACCCATAATCTTCGCGTCGTCGCTTCTCATCTTTCCGACACTGATTATAAACGCTTTGCGTTCGCCATTTCCGTGGCTCGGCAATTTGCTTGACGCTTTCACGCAGAGCAGGGGCTTTCTGTACATCACCCTGTATATGACCTTGATAGTATTCTTCTGCTTCTTCTGGACCGCAGTCACGTTTAACCCCACGCAGATGTCGGAGAACCTTCGCGACTACGGGAGTTTCATCCCCGGCATTCGCCCGGGCCGCCGTACATCCGAGTACCTCGAGCACGTCATGATGCGGATTACGCTGGCCGGCGCCGGCTTCCTTGCCGTGATTGCCGCGCTTCCGCAGTTGATGAGCAACTTTACCGGTCTCGGCTGGGATGTGACGAGTTTCTACGGCGGGACGGGCCTCCTGATCGTGGTCGGCGTCGCGCTTGACCTTGTCGAGCGCATTGAAACGCACCTCCTGATGCGGCACTACGAAGGGTTCATGCGCAAAGGGCGCGTCAGGGGGCGCAGATGAACGTAGTATTTCTCGGACCTCCCGGAGCAGGCAAGGGAACGCAGGCGAAGGTGATAAGCGTCGAGCGCGCCATGCCGCATATCTCCACTGGGGATATCCTTCGCGAGGCCGTCGCCAAGGGGACCGACCTCGGCAAAAAGGCCAAGGGCTATATGGACTCGGGCGCGCTGGTGCCTGACGACCTCGTGGTGGCAATGGTCGCAGCGAGGCTGTCGGAGAAGGACTGCGCCGGCGGGTTCATACTTGACGGTTTTCCGCGCACTATCGCGCAGGCCGAAGCGCTGGGGAAGAATCTCTCCGGCGGCGGACTCGCGCTTGACATGGTTGTTTATTTCAAGGTCGACGACGAGCAGGTGGTCGAGCGCCTCTCCGGCAGGCGGATCTGCCGCAAGTGCGGGGCCAACTACCACGTGCAGTTTATGCCGCCGGTCGTCGAGGGCAAGTGCGACAAGTGCGGCGGCGAGCTTTATCAGCGCGACGACGACAAGGCCGACACGATTCGCGAGCGCCTGCAGGTCTATTACAGGCAGACGGCCGACCTTATCGCCTACTACAGCGGCAAGGGGCTGCTCGTCGAGGTCGACGCGAGCCAGACGCCTTCGGACGTGACGGACGCGGTAAGGGCGGTCCTCGCCGCCGAAAGGTGAGCTTGTTGGTTATCGATTCAAAGAGCCCTCGTGACATCGAAAAGATGCGCAAGGCGGGTGTGATTGTCGCCAGGGCCTTTGATAAAGTCGCGGGAATGCTCGCCCCCGGCGTCAGGACCGATGAGATTGACGCGGCGGTGGAGGAGCTTGTGCTCTCCCGCGGAGGAAAGCTTCTGTTCAAGGGTTACAGGGGCTTTCCGGCGTCGACGTGTATATCGATTAACGAGGAAGTCGTTCACGGCATTCCCGGCGCGCGCAGAGTGGCTGACGGGGACATCGTGAGTGTTGACATAGGAGTGCGGTTTGACGGATGGTGCGCCGATGCGGCGCGTACCTTTGCCGTCGGGGCGATATCGGCGCAGAGAGCCGCCGTGGTTGCCGCGGCCAGGGGCGCGCTCGAGGCCGGCATCGCGGTGCTTCGCCCGGGGATGAAGCTGGTGGAGCTTTCCCGCGCGATTCAGGACCACGTCGAATCGAAGGGTTTGGCCGTCGTCAGGAGTTATGTGGGACACGGCATAGGACGCGAGATGCACGAAGAGCCGCAGATACCGAATTTCGTCGACGGCAGCGTCAGGCAGGCCACGACGGTTCTGCCCGAGGGCTGTTGCCTGGCGATAGAGCCTATGGTTAACGCCGGCACGTATGACGTTGAGACATTGGCTAACAACTGGACGGTCGTTACCAAGGACAAGAAGCCGTCAGCGCACTGGGAAGACACCGTGGCGATAACCGCCGCAGGGCCCCTGGTCATAACGGTTTAAGGAGAGTTTTGAGGCTTATGCCCAAGGAAGACCCTATCAGAGTCGATGCGACGGTAAGAGAAGCGCTTCCGAACGCGACTTTCAGGGTTGAACTTGAAAACGGGCACCAGGTGATGGCGCACGTTTCCGGTAAGATGCGCATGAATTTCATCCGCATCCTGCCAGGCGACAAGGTCATAGTGGAGCTTTCTCCATATGACCTGACCCGTGGAAGGATTATCTACCGCTCGTAACCCTAAAGGGAAGATGAAATGAAGGTAAGGTCATCCGTAAAAAGAATGTGTGAAAACTGCAGGATCATCAGGCGCAAGGGTGTGGTCAGGGTGATCTGCTCCAACCCCCGCCACAAACAGCGTCAGGGATAAAGAGGGAGAATCGTAAATGGCAAGGATAGCAGGTGTTGATATCCCGGGTAGCAAGCATATCTGGATAGGCTTGACTTACATCTTCGGCATTGGTCCGGCTACGTCGAAAAAGGTCCTCGCGGAGGCAGGCATTGACCCGCATGCGAAGTCCGACAGCCTCACCGAAGACGAAGTCAGCAGGATCGCCGGGATAATCGACCGTTCGCTCATGACCGAAGGCCAGCTTCGCAGGGCCGAGGGTCAGAATATTCAGCGCCTTATCGCCATCGGCTGCTACCGCGGCGTCAGGCACCGCAAGGGCCTTCCGGTCAGAGGTCAGCGCACGCGCACGAACGCGCGTACCCGCAAGGGGAAACGCAAGACCATCAAGGGCAAGAAGCGTGTAGGCGTCAAGTAAGGCTATTTGAGGTAACAGGAGAATTTCGTGGCCAAGCAGTCCAAAGACAGGAAAAAGCGCGTCCGGCGCAATGTCGCCCGCGGCGTCGCTCACATTACCGCGTCGTTTAACAACACCGTGATTACGATCACGGATATGAACGGCGAAACGCTGTGCTGGTCGTCGGCCGGATCCATCGGCTACAAGGGCAGCCGCAAGAGCACGCCCTTTGCCGCCCAGCGCGCCGGAGAGGCAGCCGCCGAGAAGGCGTCCAAGTTCGGCATCAAGGAGGTCGAGGTCCGCGTCAAGGGCCCCGGTTCCGGACGCGAATCGGCCATTACGGCCCTCCAGGCTGCAGGACTTATCGTCCGTACCATTCAGGACGTCACGCCTCTGCCGCACAACGGCTGCCGTCCGCGAAAGAAACGCCGCGTATAACCTCGACTTTAGGAGAGTAGTATAGATGGCGACGATTACAGAACCAAAATGCAAACTCTGCCGCCGCGAAGGCGTCAAGCTCTTTCTTAAAGGGGTTCGTTGCGAAACCGCCAAGTGCGGCGTTTCCAAGCGCAACTATCCCCCGGGCGAACGCCATTGGCGTAGAGGGAAACCGTCCGAATACGGCGCTCAGCTGCGCGAAAAGCAGAAAGTCCGCCGCATGTACGGTGTCCTCGAGCGTACGTTCAAGAACTACTATGCCAAGGCGACCAAGACCAAGGGCGCTACGGGCGTCGCCCTTCTTATCCGGCTGGAAACGAGAATAGATAACGTCCTGTACAGGGCGTGTTTCGGCGCCAGCCGCCGCCAGGCCAGGATGCTCGTCGGACATAAGCACGTTGCCGTAAACGGCAAGCGTGTCAACCGCGCCGGATATCAGGTTTCCGCCGGCGACGTTATAACTGTAGAAGAAGGGTCGCTTGTCATCGTTCGGACCAATGCCGCCGAGGTTGCAAAAGCCAGGACCATCCCGGCGTGGCTTGAGGTGGAGCCCGAGGCGGGCAAGATTACTGTCGCTCAGATGCCGAGGCGCGAGGATATTCCGGAAGCCATCCAGGAACAACTCATCGTTGAGTTGTACGGAAAGTAGCGGCCTGACGGGGCTTTCGCGGTATCCGCCCTTAAAACTTTGGGAGGTTTCGAATAATGCGCGTAAGGTGGCGAGGTTTAGAACTGCCGGCTCGGATCGAGTGGGATTCCGATACGCTGACCGACCGTTACGGAAAACTTATCGCTGAGCCCTTCGAGCGCGGGTATGGCACCACCGTCGGCAACAGCCTGCGAAGGGTGCTTCTCTCCAGTCTCGAGGGCAGCGCAGTCGTCGACGTCAAGCTCGAATCGGTACTGCATGAGTTCAGCACGATTCCAGGCGTTGTTGAGGATGTCGCTGACATCATACTCAACATCAAGCGCCTCGTCGTGCGTTGCGATACCGACGAGCCCAGGAAGATGAGAATCGACGCTTCCAAAAAGGGCGTCGTGACGGGCGCTGACATTATCACCGATAACAACGTCGAGGTCGTGAGCAAGGACCTCGTCATAGCCACCCTGAGCGAGGATGCCAAGTTCAAGGTGGAGATGACGGTCAAGCGCGGCCGCGGATACGTTACCGCCGAGGAAAACACCATCGGCGAGCCGGTCATCGGACTGATACCGGTTGACTCGGTCTTTTCCCCGGTGCTTCGCGTCCGATACTCCACCGAGAATACCCGCGTCGGCCAGAAGACCAACTACGACCGCCTAATCATGGAGATCTGGACCAACGGCACTATTACGCCGGAGATGGCGGTCGTCGAGGCCGCTAAGATTCTCCGCAAGCATCTTAACGTCTTCGTGCACTACTTCGAGGTCGGCGACGATTTCCAGGAAGACATCGTCGAAATCGTTGACGAGCAGAAGGGCGGTCTCGCCCCTGAACTCATCGGGAAACTCTCCATGAGCATTGAGGAGCTCGATCTTTCCGTTCGCTCGCATAATTGCCTCGAGGCCGTTCACATGAAGACCGTCGGCGACCTCGTCACTAAGAGCGGCGCTGAACTTCTTAAGGCGAGAAACTTCGGCAAGACGTCGCTGGCCGAGGTCGAAGGCAAACTGGCCGAACTGGGACTTTCCCTCGGTATGGACGTAGAGTGGCCCCAGGGGGCTCAAGAGGAGTAGAACACAATGAGGCATCGCAGGCAAAGCAACCACCTTGGCAGGACTTCCACGCATTTCAAGGCGATGATGCGGAACATGGCCGCGAGCCTTTTCCGCCACGAACGCATAGTCACTACGCCTCAAAAGGCCAAACAGTGCCGCCGTTTCGCCGAGCGGCTCGTCACCCTTGCCAAAAAGGGCGGCTTGGCCAATTTTCGCAGGGCGTTGGCGCTCCTTAATGACAAGGAGATGGTCTTCAAACTCTTCAACGAGCTCGGCCCGCGCTTTGCCAACCGCCAGGGCGGCTATACGCGCATATTGCACCTTGCTGAGGTGCGCGTAGGCGACGCCGCGAGTCAGTGCATCTTCGAACTCGTTGAGGATGAAAAGGCCGCCGGCGCGAAAAAGGCCCCCAAGAAAAAGGCCGTTCGCAAGCCCAAGGCCGAGAAAGCCGCCGCAGAGTAGCGAAGACTGGCCGCACAGGGAGGCATCCAGGTGGCCGACTGCATCTTCTGCCGGATCGTAAGCGGGGGAATTCCCTCCTACCTCGTCTTTGAGGACGAGCGTGTTATTGCCTTCCTGGATATAAATCCGGTTGCCATCGGGCACACGCTTGTCATTCCAAAGGCTCATTCCACAGAGCTTGCAGGCATGTCGCCGGAGGATATGACGGCCGTGGGCGCCGCCTTGAGGCGCCTGGCGCCTGCCGTCGCGAAGGCCGTCGGCGCTGAAGGATACAATATCCTCAACAATTGCGGTGCCGTCGCCGGCCAGGCCGTAGGCCACGTGCACTTTCACATCATTCCAAGGACCGGTCGGGATGGTCGCGGCTACAGGTGGCTTACGTTTTCCTACAGGGAAGGGCAGGCTGCTTTAGTCGCCGGGGACATATCCACCGCGGTCGGATGACCGTCAGCCGCAGATACGTCCGTTTTGCCGCCCCCGATGACCGCCGTTGCAGGAAACCTCTTCACTTCGCGCGGACTTCACTCGTCCGGGGTCCGGTCCACGTCCACTTCGTCTGCGACGCCGGGGGTGCTCGACGGCCGGCGCTCCGTGGTCGTCCGCTCGCGCGCGAAACTTTCACTGCCGCGCTGTTTATTGGTGTGAGTCTTCATAAAAGTGTGCGTAGGGTCAAAAGGCGTCGAGCCCTTGATGCGGTCGTTGGCCATGAATCGCGCCGTCTGAAGGAATAGTTCATCGGCTCCGAGCCAGACTGTCGGCGCCTTTTCGTCGGTGCTTATGAAGTAGGCCGAGCCGGGAAGCATCAGCCACGATATCGCGAGTAACCCCCCGAGAAGCACCGCCGAAAGCCCCCCGAAGATGCCACCCGCAAGCGTGTTGGCGATTATGTTCATCTGCACGTGCTCTTCGAGGAAAGTCACCGCCAGGTACTGCAGGAAAAGAAAGACCACAAGAAAGGATATCAGAAAGCCCAGCGCATCGGCGTACTCGGCCATCGGCTCGAACGCCCAGACAATCACGTACTGTATAAGGGTATAGTAGTTTATCGAAGCTATTGCCGCGATAAATGTCATCAGAAACGCGGCGGCGCCCGCGAATGCGCCGCGTTTCGCGTAGAGAAGCACGCCGCCTATGACTATTATGCCGATTAAGAGATTGACGAAGGTAATGGCTAATCTCCTTCCTGCTGCGAATTGCCGGCCGCCTGCGTCTTTTCACCTCTCGTGACGCGCAGAAGTTCCTTGACCGACGTTATGCCTCTTGCCACCTTGAGGAGTCCGTCCTCCTCTAACGTCCGCATCCCCGTCTTTCGCGCCGCCCTGTAGACCTCCGTGACCGACGGGTTGGTCTTTATGATATCACGGAGTTCGTCGTTCATGACCAGGAGTTCAAATACGCCTATGCGCCCGTAAAAGCCCGTCCCCTGGCAGCGCTCGCAGCCGACCGATTTGTAGAGAACCTCGATTTTATCCGCAGGGAGCCCGGCCTTTTCGAGAAACGACTTATTCGGGCGGTAGGGGGCCTTGCAGTTGTTGCACAGGACCCTCACGAGCCGCTGCGACGTTACGTGCGTGACCGCAGATGAGATAAGATAAGGCTCAATGCCGAGGTCGAGCAGGCGGAATACCGCCGAACTCGCGTCGGGCGTGTGTATGGTGGTAATGACAAGGTGCCCGGTCATGGCCGCCTGCATCGCTATGGTGGCGGTTTCGCTGTCGCGAATCTCGCCGATGAGTATAACGTCGGGGTCCTGCCGGAGCATGGATCTCAGCGTGCCGGCGAACGTAATACCCGCCTTGACGTTGATCGGTGTCTGGCTGATGTTGTCGAGGTGGTACTCGATCGGGTCCTCCACCGTGACGATATTGCGCTGGAACGCGTCTATCCTGTTGAGAAGCGCGTAAAGGGACGTCGTCTTGCCGTGACCCGTCGGCCCCGTCGCTATGAGCATCCCGTTGGGGCTGGCGGCAAACTTGCCCATCTCATCCTGCATGCGCTTTGTGAGGCCGAGATTTTCCATTGCGATGAGACCCTGCGTCCGGTCCAGGAGCCTCATCATCATCCTCTCGCCCTGTACGCTCGGGTTGGTCGCGACTCGCAGGTCGATGATCTTGCCGGGAAGCTCCGCGCTGAACGACCCGTCCTGCGGCCGGCGCTTTTCTGATATGTCCATGGCCCCGAGCACCTTGATTGCGCTTATCGCGCTGTTACCGAGGTCCTTGGGCAGCGGCTCCGTGTTGTGGAGGATTCCGTCTATGCGGTAGCGAACGGCGACGCTCGACCCTTTCGGCTCCAGATGGATGTCCGTCACGCGGTTCTGCACCGCCTCGTACACGAGGTATTTGACCGCCTGCAGAGCGCTGCCGCCCCTGGTGTCCCCTTCGGCTTCCTGCCGCGAACCGTCGTGACCGACGAGGGCCACGGGTACCTGGGTGGTCTCGCGCTTGCTCTTGCCTTCCGCGGCCTTCGTGTAGGCCCTCACTCCCATTGCCGAGAGCGCGTCCCTGTAAACGCCGTAGAGATGATGGCTCGTCCAGACCTTGTCCTCGTAGACGACCTTAGCGTTTCTAATAGCCACGTAGAGAAAATACGTCCCGCCCACGAGTGTCATGTATATGATGGCCGAAAGGATCGGAAACCTGACAAGCCACGCGACGCACCAGGAGAATACCCCCACCGAGAAGAAAAGCAGTGTCCAGAGCCCGACGGGTTCCCTCACCGGCTCCGCGTCTCTGCCTATCCAGCTCAGACCCGCCAGCCAGAACGCCGCCCCGATGGCTATCATCAAAAGCCAGAAGTGGCTTATGGTGTTCTGGTAGTAGAAACCCGACGTCTGCGCAGCCGCCGTATCTGCAAATACTCCCACAAACCCTGTGGCCAGGACGCACTTCCAGACCGCCGACATGTGCCGCGCGGGAAATCTGTTAAATTTCAATGCTTCGTCCCCTTCCTCTCTGCTCCTGCTGCGAGGCTGCTGCGCAATGAGTGTAACGCATTTTGGCGTCGGCCTCAAGAAGAATTCCGCACCTCCGAAAAGGCTTCCTAATGCAATATCCCGTGGCTTCCCATTTTGATGCCCTTAAGCGCCATCCGCAGCGCTTCTTCGTTCGGCGCCACTTCGAGCGCTTCCTTCATCTCCACCATGCCGTTGAGCACCAGATTCTTGAGGCTCTCGGTGAAATCGTGCATCCCTTCCTCGGTGCCGCCCCTGATGGCGTCGGTGATCTTGTTGTCCTCGCCGTCCTTGATGAGTTTGCGCATAATCGGCGTCATCAGCATGACCTCCGTCGCAGGCACCACGCTGACGCCTTCCTTTGTCGACGGAAGAAGCTTCTGCGACATGATGGCCCGGAGGTTGAACTGCAGGCTTGTGCGGATGGACTCATGCTGCGCGGGCGGGAAGAAATCGAGTATCCTTCCGAATGTGCTGGCTACGCTCGACGAGTGAAGCGTCCCAAGAACGAGGTGTCCCGTCTCGGCCGCCGAAAGACCCGCGGCGAACGTCTCCTGGTCGCGCATTTCGCCTACGAGTATCACGTCCGGGTCCTGCCTCACCACGTGCTTGAGAGCCATCTTGAAGCTCGGCACGTCGATGCCCACCTCGCGCTGGTCGACAAAAGCCTTCTTGTCGGGCAGGAGGTATTCAATGGGGTCTTCGATTGTGACTATGTGGCAGCGCCGCGTTTCGTTTATGTAGTCGAGCATGGCCGCGAGTGTCGTCGACTTTCCCGACCCGGTTATCCCTGATACCACCACGAGACCCTGTGCGTAATCGGCGATCTTGCGCAGCACGGCCGGAAGGTTCAGCTCTTCAAACGACGGTACGTTGGTCAGCACGCGCCTGGCCGCCATGCTCAGGCTGCCGCGCTGCCGGTAGACGTTTATCCTGAACCGCCCGATGCCCGCTGCGCTGTACGCGAAGTCCACCGCCCCCAGTTTGTCGAGATGCTTGTGCTGGTCTTCCGAGAGCAGTGGAAATAACATCCTCTCCGTGTCCTCGGTCGACAGCGCCTGTATCTCGAGGGCCCTGACCGTGCCGCCGATTCTGAGAAGGGGCGGCTTGCCGACCTTGATGTGAAGGTCGCTCGCGTTATGCTTGGTGGCGACGCTGAAGAGTGTGTCCAGTTTGAGCGGCTCGTTTGTCATCTCGGCTCCTGTTGAGTTCTTGCCGGTCTTTGCCAGCTAATCCCTTATCTCTACGCCTTTTTTTCTCAAATATTCTTTGGCCTCGCGGATAGTGTATGTTCCG